>JAQVOR010000060.1:0-5961 GCA_028702535.1 Bacteroidales bacterium | reverse complement strand
TTGACAAACCTTTAATTGAAACTGTAAACAAATAAATAGTCAACCATATTTTACTAAAAACAAACCAACTATGATTAGTGCCGGGTATTTTTATATCCGGCTTTTTTATTTATCAGTGATAAAGAACTCAGTTCTACGATTTTTCCCTCTTCCGTACTCTGTTTCGTTAGAGGCTATTGGCATATCGGGTCCGTACCCACGGTATTTTAACCTTTCGCTCTTAATACCATTATCAATAAGATAATCGTAAACAGATTTTGCTCTTTTATTAGATAGCGTAATGTTTGTTTGATAACTTCCTATAGCATCTGTATGCCCTCTGATTTCAATTTTAACATTTGGATTAGTGTTTAAGAATTCGATAAATCCATCTAATACTGCAAGGCTTTTTTGATTAATAGAATAAGCGGCAGTGGCATAATAAATATCTTTTAATTCTACAGCTTTGCCAACTTCGATGGGTTTAATTTCAAAGTCTATTTTGACTGGTTGTTCAAATATTTCTTCGTCAGGTTCTATTAACGCTGAAGTAAACGAATAATCTTCTTTTTGCACAACTAATAAATAATTGTCATCTTTTTTTTCTTCTTCGACTGTTACTGCAACAGCATAGTTCCCAGTTTCGGCATCAACCACTCCTTCCGATTTTTCCTGAGTACGTATATTTCGCACTTCTAATTTAGCTTCGGTAATAGCTAAACCTTCATCATCAATAAGTTGTCCCTTTACAAGAAATACTTTTTCGGGACGTGCTTCGGGATATAAATCAATTGAATAAATATCCCAACCTCCTATACCATTTAATTTGTTTGAAGCAAAATAGGCTCTTGTTCCTTGTGTATTAACTACAAAACTGAGGTCGTTTTGTTTAGTGTTTATGGGATAACCAATATTTATAGGCTTTGTCCATTTAGAATCTCTGTATTTAGAAAAAAAGATGTCGTAACCGCCGATACCTGGATGTCCATCTGATGAAAAATATAAAGTTTGGCTATCAGAATGTATAAATGGCGACTTTTCATTACCAGATGTATTTATTTTAGACCCCATATTTTGTGCTTTACTCCAAGTGCCATCTGGATTTTTAATTGAAAAATAAATATCCGAAGTAGGATTGTTAGGGTCAAAACCTATGTTGTCTTCTCTGATACTGGCAAAGTACAAAACTTTTCCATCAGCCGAAATACTGGGTTGCGATTCCCATGTTTTAAGACCATTGATATTTGGACCTAAATTTTTGAGCTCACTCCACCCGCCGTTTTTACGTGAGGCATAAAAAATATCGCAATTGTCATAATCACGACTGATAAATTCACAAATGGTTATGTACAATGTGCTATTATCAATAGTAATTGATGAGGCTCCCTGATTTTTACCTGTATTAAAAGGATATGGAAGAGCCTCGATTTCGCCAAACCTAACGCCCGATTTGTCTTTTGCCCTTGCCATTGTAAACTCTTCTGTATATTTCTCAGAATAAATTGAAGTAACATCTTTTTTTAAATACGCATGTGTAAAAAATGCTATTGTGCCATCAGGAGAAATTATGGGGAGGTAATCGTCATTAATCGTAGAAATACCTTCGACTATCTCTGGTTTAAAAGGAACAGGATTTTGTATTAAATTGAGATATTGTTCGATATAATTTATTGTATTTTCGGCATCTGCAAAATAACGTGCTGTACGTTTATTGTTATTGAGATAAGTACGCATGTATTTTAAGGAGTTGTCGAAATCATCTTCTGCAAAAAATATTTTCCCTAATGTGTAATTCGTTTCGTAATTTTGAAATGCAGGACAAGTTTTTGCAACACTTTCGAGAGATTTTGCATATTTGCTGTAATAATCGTTTTGTTGTTTTGAGGAACTTGCCGTTTTATACTTAGAATAGTTAATCTCAGCAATTGCCAACCACGCTTCGGTAAATCCTGGCTCTTCATCAATTATCTTAGCAAACTCAAGCTCGGCTTCGTCTATTTTGCCCGAAACTAATAAATCAACCGCCTTATTGTATTTTTTTATCAGTTTCTTGTCATCAATATCGTTGCAAAAGTCACCAAGGTATTGTCCAAAACAAATTTGGAACAAAGATAACACGAGTATCAATAATATGCTTGCCTTTTTCAATATAACCATTATAAACAACAAAGATATTGTAATTTATTTAATCCTTATTACAACGTGAAAATAATTAGTAAAGTATATTCGTTAAACAATAAATATTTTGTTCTATTAGTAGTTTAGTATAGTTTTATAATTAATAAATTTGTTAATTTGCATCAATTATATTTTCGATGCATAAGGAAAGCAAAAATATTTGGCGAACATTCAATATTTATTACAGATACTCACGAAAATCGGGATTACTTTCTTTTTTAATCTCAAATTTTATTAAAGTTGCTGCAATAATTGCTGTTGTTATTATTGCCGTTTGGATA
The DNA here is from genome assembly GCA_028702535.1 of Bacteroidales bacterium. Lineage (GTDB taxonomy): Bacteria > Bacteroidota > Bacteroidia > Bacteroidales > ML635J-15 > Bact-19. Next base: position 3,523 of record JAQVOR010000060.1, on the reverse strand, counting down.
CTTAATTCGTTTATTATTCAAGTTAGTGATATTCCAGGGTTTTTAATCGAGAATTTTAGAACAGAAGTTGTTCTTTTATTCTTCTTACTTACGGAAAGTGTTTTGGGATTGATACCACCCGATTTCTTTATTCTTTGGGTAAGTGAAATGAATAATTTTTATTTGTGGGTAGGATTTTTAGGACTTTTGTCGTACGTAGGCGGATTTATTGCCTATTATTTGGGCTCTGCTCTGGCTAAATTCCCTCGGTGGAAAACGCGCCTTCTTAAATTTTATGCAAATCATCTCGATAAAATAAATAAATGGGGAGTTATATTTATTATTATTGCAGCCTTGTTCCCTTTACCTTATGCAACAGTATGCACTCTTGCAGGAATACTTAAATTTCCTGTTAATAGACTTGCCTTTGTGGGTTTGTTTAGAATTGCTCGTTTTTTTATTTATGCTCCTATTGTTGCCGAATTTGTGTAAAAATGTAATTACGGTTTTGTCGGGGCTTTATATTTTACTATTTTTACAAAAAAACAATTATGATTATCTTGCTTTCACCCGCCAAAAGTCTCGATTTTAAAAGAACAATTCAATCCAATATAGTATCAAAACCAGAGTTTATGCAAGATGCAAACATTCTTGCTGCCGAACTCCAAAAATATTCGACTACACAATTAAAAGAACTCATGGGTATAAGTAATAGCCTGGCAAGTCTTAATGCTGAAAGATTTGCTAATTGGCATAATAAGATTAAAAATATTGAAAATAAGCAAACTATACGTGCATTTATTGGAGAAGCATATCGAGGATTAAAGGCAGAAGAAATGAATGAAGATGATTTGTTGTATGCTCAAGACCATTTACGAATACTCTCTGGTTTATATGGAGTTTTACGCCCACTTGATGCCATTCAGCCGTATAGGTTAGAAATGGGAACAAAAATCGAAATAGGTGAGTTTAAAAATTTATATCGGTTTTGGGATAATAAAATTACAGATAGTATTAATAATGCTTTAGGTAAATCAAAGACTGTAATTAATCTTGCCTCAAACGAATATTTTAAATCAATAAATAGCAAGAAAATTAAAGCTAATATTATTACTCCAGAGTTTCGTGAATATAAAAACGGAGTTATTAAAATGATAACTGTGTATGCTAAAAATGCCAGAGGTCAGATGGCGAATTTTATTATTAAAAATAGAATTGAAGATCCAGAACAAATTAAAACTTTTGACATTAATGGCTATCAATTTGATGTAAACTCTTCTAATGAAAATAAATGGAGTTTTGTTAGATAGCTAATGTGTTTGCTATCACTTACCTGCTCGCTCGGTTGTAATCCTAATGCTTTTCACGAACATTTTTGAACTTAGTATTTGTTTATTATACAAATATTAATATTGATATACGTCTATTATGACATTTTACTTTTCTTACTTTATCAAGTTTATTTATCTTTGTAAAAAAAAATTGTGGAAACTAAAAGAAAGCCAAATTGGTTAAATAAAAAACTTGATTACGAAAGTATGAAAGAAATGGGGCAAATGCTCCGCAGTTTAAACTTAAATACTGTATGCGAAGAAGCAAAATGCCCAAATATGGGAGAATGTTTCAGAAACCAAACAGCTACTTTTATGATTCTTGGGGAGGTTTGCACTCGAAATTGCAAGTTTTGTGCTATTCCTACCGGTAAACCAAGTATTGTCGATGAGTTAGAGCCAAAACATCTTGCCGAAGCTGCTCTTAAGCTAAACTTAAAGCATGTTGTAATTACTTCGGTTACAAGAGACGATTTGCCTGATGGTGGTGCTAATCAATTTGCAAAATGTATTCATGAAGTCAGAAAAGTCTTACCAAATTCAAGCATCGAAGTTTTAATCCCAGATTTTAAAGGAAATACCCAGGCTCTTGATATTGTTATCGCAGCAAAACCTGAAATTATAAATCATAATGTCGAAACAGTTCCGTCTCTTTACAAAATTGCCCGACCTATGGCAAATTATCAGCAATCTTTAAATGTACTTGATTATGTAAAAAAACAGGCATCTGATATTTACACAAAATCGGGAATTATGTTAGGATTGGGAGAAACTAAAGATGAGATTTATAAATTATTTGATGATTTAATAAATATTAACTGCGATATGCTTACCATTGGTCAGTATTTGCCGCCTTCGCATGACCATGTTAGCCTAAAAGAATATGTGTCTCCTGAGATTTTTGAAAAATACAAAACTACTGGATTGCAAAAAGGCTTTAAATATGTGGCATCAGGACCTTATGTGCGATCATCATATAACGCATTAGAGGGAATAAAGGAATTACAAAATAATAAATAGAACCATGTAAAAATGTTATCAGGAATTGCTCCTTATAAAACTGTATTAAAAACTTAAACAACAACAACTATGAAATTTATTGAATTTGACAATCAGATGAGGGGAACTCTTGCTTTTGCAGTGGAAGAGTATGTTATGAAAAACCCTAAGTTTGATGACGAATATTTTATGTTTTGGAGAACCAAACCAACGCTTATGATTGGGCGTTTTCAAAATACAATTCAAGAAATAAATTCGCAGTTTGTTAGAGATAATGATATTAATATCAATCGCCGACATAGTGGCGGTGGAACAGTTTATACCGACCCCGATTGCTGGCAATTTAGTTTTATTACATGGAAAAATGCTGGGCAGGTAAAAGATTTTAGGGATTTCACAAAACCTGTTATTGACGCTTTAGACAAACTTGGAATCAAGGCAGAATTCTCAGGAAGAAATGATTTGCATGTTGCAGGTAAAAAATTCTCTGGAAATGCTCAATTCGGAATGAAAAATCGGTTTTTACATCATGGAACAATTTTGTTTGATACAAATCTTGATAATCTTGTGAGGTCGCTTAATGTTACTGACGAAAAAATAATCTCAAAAGGAATTAAATCTGTTCGCGAACGTGTAACAAACATTAGACCTTATCTAACAAAAGATATGGATTCATTGATATTTCGCGATACTATGATATCGATCCTTAAAGGAGATATGGAGCATATATTACTTAGTGAAGCCGATTTAGAAGAAATTTACAAAATTGAAAAAGAAAAATTCCTTACATGGGAATGGAATTTCGGAAATTCGCCAAAATTTAATATGACAAAATCAAATCGTTTTGACGGTGGTAAAGTCGAAGTTCAATTAAATGTAGAGAATGGAATTATCAAAACATGTTCAATTTTTGGCGATTTCTTCTGTAATGGCGATATTTCAGTAATCGAAAATGCCGTTATTGATTGTAAATATGAACTCTCCACAATAAAATCAGCACTACAAAGCGTAAATGCCGAACAAATGCTTTATCTTATAAATATTGATGAATTAGTCGCTTGTTTTGTGGAATAAGGGCATTGTGTAGTTGATATACATACATACATACATACATATAATTATTTAAAAACAACATTTGATTTTTTTGATATTGATGGACTTATATTATATATTCGTAGAATGTTAAACTAAAAAAAACAATAATCATGAAAAAA
>JAQVOR010000179.1 GCA_028702535.1 Bacteroidales bacterium | reverse complement strand
AAACATCTTCTGCTTCTCGCTGACAAAACAAAGTAATAATAAAAATGAGAAAAAGTGAAATATAGTTATTAACAAAAATGGTTGACAGTGTAAACTTTTAGTAAACCAAAACCATGAGAGCTCAAACTGTGAACTGCGAACTGTGAACTGTAAACTGCGAACAGTGAACGGCTTTTACTTTCAGTTTTAAGTTTGGTATATTTTACTAAGGTATTTGGTAATTCTTTTGTAAATATTACATAATTTTATTATTTTTGTAAAACTACTTTGTGCAAAGCATCGTTAGAAAAAAACATTTGTGATGAAACATATTATAAAAGAAATTATTTTAGAAAATCAAAATTCGGCTTTACCATCGCTAATAAAGCGCAATATTACTATTGAGTTAAATTTAAAAATGATTGTTAGTCTTGTAGGAGCTCGACGAAGTGGAAAGACTTATATTTTATATGATTTAATATCTCAGTTAAAGCATAAAGGGATATCCAAAGAAAATATTTTATTTTTAAATTTTGAAGATGAACGATTAAATCTAACAACGAATGATCTTGATTTAATAATACAGGCATATACAGAATTATTTCCTGATATTGAATTAAATACAGTATATTTTTTCTTTGATGAAATTCAAAATGTTGATGATTGGGAAAAATTTGTTAGAAGGATTTTTGACACAAAATCACGTAATATTTTTATCACTGGCTCTAATTCAAAGTTATTAAGCACAGAAATTGCTACAGCTTTGCGTGGTAGAACAATAACTTATGAAATATATCCATTAAGTTTTTCTGAATATTTATTATTTAATAATGTAAAGCAGGATCTGTATCCTCAAAAAAACAAGAGTACAATTATTCATTATTTTGAAAAGTTTTTAACAAATGGAGGTTTTCCAGAAATAGTATTTTTTGATGATAGGATTCGAATAAAAATATTACAACAATATTATAATGTGATGATATTTAGAGATATTGTTGAGAGGTATCAAGTTAGTAATATTGATGCGTTACGATTTTTAATAAAAAAGATGTTTGCGAGCGTCACAAAGCCTTTTTCAGTTAATAAAACTTACAATGATTTAAAATCTTTGGGATATAAAATAAGTAATAAATACCTTTATTCATATTTTACTTACTGCAATGATAGTTATTTGTCTCAGTCTGTTAACAAATTTGATTTTTCTGAAATTAGGCAGGCAAAAAGTGAAAAGAAAACATATATTATTGATACAGGACTACTCTCTGCAATTGAGTTTTCAATATCAAAAAACAAAGGGAAATTGCTTGAAAATTTGGTGTTCTTAGAATTTTTAAAATCTAATAAAGACATATATTATTTTAAACACAATTATGAATGTGATTTTATAATTCATAGCAATGGAGATTATTTACCTGTCCAAGTTTCTTATGATATTCATAATACAAAAACAAAAGAAAGAGAATTAAATGGTCTAATTGAAGCTTGTCAATATTTAAAATCTGATAAAGGACTAATTATCACTTTCGATCAGGAAGAAAACATTAAACATAATAGTATTGATATTGATGTAATTCCTGCGTATAAATATTTTTTAACGAAAGAAAAAAAATGATGTGTTAATAAAAGCAGGCAAAGTGGTAAATTCTGTTAGTCATCTTTTTGAAATACTATATCCTATTATTCTTCGAGAATAAGAGTCAATAATAAATGTTATGTAATAAAATACTCCTTTTATTTCATAATAAGTTATATCACTTTGCCACACTTGATTTAGCCTTATTACTAATAGATCATTGAGAAGATTAGGAAAACGTTTTACGCCGCTACTATCAGTAGTTATACAATGATTTTTTTTACGTTTTATCACAAATCCCGATTGTTTACAAAAATCTTCAAATTTATCTCGCCCCATAAAATCAGGATTAATTTTAAAGTACAGATCTCTTAATCCCATAGTGGGATGATCTTCCCTAATATCTTCTATAAAGCGAATTAGTTGTTCGCTTGCATCTCTTAGTTTTTGACGATTATTAAGCATTTTATGAACTCCTTGACGACTTATCCCTATAACTTTATATAACTGATTTAAACTCATATTTAACTCTTCTCTGTGGAACCAGAATTATTCGATAGTTGATTGGAAAGCTTTTTTTTATATCGACTCCATACATCTCTTCAGCAATATCAATCATTTTATCTTTAAAATCAATAAGTAATTGTTTTTGACCGACTATTCTTTCCAGTTCTGCAACTTTTTTCTTTAGTGCCAGGAGTTCTTGTGTGTCACTTTCACTTTCTATAATTAATTTTTCTCGTTTATCTTTCATAATACCATAATTTCTTATCCATTTATAAACGGCTGCATTTGAAACTTCATAAGCTTTGCAAATTTCGGAAACTTTTGTGATTCCAGTTTCAATTTCTCTAACTTTTTTAATTTTGAAGCTTTCACTAAAATTTCTTCTTTGTCGAGCTTCTGTTGTCAATTTGTAATTTGATTTTGTTGCCATAAATTTAACGTTTTAATTATAAAATTTAACTTTTAAAACGGTCAACCTATTTCAGGCATTGACAATGGTTTACAGTTTTCAGTTCTCGGTCAAATCCGTCGGAGAACTGTGAACTGTAAACTAGAACTGTTTTGTCATTCATATTTTACATCAAAATCGACATGAAATTTACCTTGGTTTGGAGATACGATTCGACCAATACCGTAATAATCTCCCTGGGTAACATAAAATGAACATATATTTTGTGCAGATTCTGTAAGTATTCTATTATTTGATATAAACGGAGTTATTGTGTAATTACCGGCACTTAAGGGTAATTTAGGTATTATAAAAGACACTTTATTTTTGATTTTTCCCTTATTAAAAGGAAGTAAAGTATTGCTTAACCAGATTAATCTATTGCCAAAAAGATCATCAATACGAAAATCAAATCTAAGTTTAGAGAGATCATCACCAAAATGATTTTTTAGATAGAAATCTAAATGTAAATCAGCACCTGTGTATGGACTAAGCTCAGGATTATTATTTGCATAGATATTGATTTTGTCTATTTGCACTCTTCCATTTCCTCTTCGATATTCAAAATTTAACTCATTATTTTTAATTTCATTTTCTAATAAATAAGCTTCAATTATTTGAGAAATCTCTCCTTTTTTTGCAATCATTCCATCTTTTAAAAGTACTCCTTTATCACACAGGTTTTTAACAGATGCCATATTATGACTCACAAATAACACAGTTCTACCATAGCCTTTACTCACATCTTGCATTTTCCCAATAGCTTTTTTCTGAAATTCGGCATCGCCCACCGCAAGGACTTCGTCCACTACGAGAATATCAGGTTCGAGATGAGCCGCAATGGAGAACCCAAGTCGCACGGTCATTCCAGAGGAGTACCGTTTTGTAGGAGTGTCAATATACCTTTCAACACCTGCAAAATCAATAATTTCGTCGAGTTTAGAGGTGATTTCTGCACGAGACATTCCCATTATTGCACCGTTCATGTAAATATTTTCACGTCCTGTCATTTCGGGGTGGAAACCAGTACCGACTTCTAATAAAGAGGCAATGCGCCCGTTGTATTTTATGCTACCAGTAGTGGGTTTGGTAACGCGTGAGAGTAATTTTAATAATGTAGATTTCCCTGCTCCATTTTTACCAATAATTCCAACTACATCGCCTTGGTTTATTTCGAGATTGATGTCTTTTAATGCCCAAACGTATTGGGATTCGAGTTTTGGGTTTCGGGTTTCGAGTTTCGGGTTTGAAAAAGTTTCGGGTTTCGAGTTTACTCGCTTCGCTCGTGAGCTCGCCTGCGGCTCGGTTCGGGTTTCGGGTAGAGGGTTGAGGGTTTCGGGTTTACTCGCTTCGCTCGTGAGCTCACCGCCAACTGGTGGCTCGGTTTGGGTTGAGATTACGTTTGTTTCGCCAATTTTAAGATACGGGTCTTCTTTTCCACGAATACTGGTTGCCCACCAACGCTTTAAGTCATGGGAAAGGGTTCCGGTGCTAACAACGCCGAGACGGTATTGTTTGGAAAGGTTTTCTATTTTTATAGAGGTTTTCATTTTGTTTTGTTTCGGGTTTGAAAAAGTTTCGGGTTAATTCTGTTTCGGGTTTCGGGTTCCGAGTTTCGGGTTTGAAAAAAAGTTTCGGGTTAATTCTGTTTCGGGTTTTGGGTTCCGAGTTTCGGGTTCCGAGTTGCGGGTTTTGGGTTTCGGGTTTCGGGTTTCGGGTTTTGGGTTTTATTTAAATTTATGACCTTTAAAATCAGATTCTTTTAAGTATTGTTTAAATCGTCCTATCTTTTTTCCTAAAACGGATGTTTTGCTTAGTAAATCTTCAAGTTGTTCTGGCGTAATGTAATTATAATCTAAAGCACGATATGATTGTGAGCGAACTTCTCCGTTAGAAGCTTTTGCTATGCTTAAAAATTGTGCAAATTCTTTATTTCCATCTCTTTCGAAGCCTTCTGCTATATTGTCCATAATAGAACCAGAAGCACTTCTTATTTGATCACGGAATCTATAATCTTTATTAAACAGTGCTTCGTCTGTAATTTTTTTTACAAAAACACAAAGTTCTCTAGCTAACTGCCAAATTTCAAGATCTTCAAATGATTTTATTGTCATATTTTAGATTTTAAACCAAGTACTCGGAACTAAGAACTCGAAACCCGAAACCCGAAACCCGAAACTCGAAACCCGAAACTCGAAACTTTTTTTAACCCGTAACATTTCCCTTCCTTCCACAGCTTCGCCTCCTCAGTCCCATGTTATATTACCACAGAATGAGTAGTTTTTGCGTTAATTACATCTGTAATTAATTAAAAAAACAAAATTACTATTTTTTTTGAGATTTTAGCTTGATTTTTATTACAAACTTAGTGCTGTATAGCTAATTAGTGTTTATATTTAGTGTCTTTTGAGATTTTTTTGTTTTAAACTTTTGTGCTAATACAATTAGTCCTGCAACAAAAAGCGGTAACAAAGGAATTTTATATCTTACCAAAGCACCAAAATTTGCAGATGCAAGACCTACTCCAAAGCCAAAAATTATTATAAAGCTAAATGCAAAAATTAGCATTGGGTCTT
>JAQVOR010000178.1 GCA_028702535.1 Bacteroidales bacterium | reverse complement strand
TTAATATGGGGAAACATTGTATATGTCCCTTCGACACTTCGGCGTTGCTCAGTGCTGGCAAGCTCAGGGCATCGCCTCTGGACAAATTGTTTAGAGTGTGATTGTTTTTTACTGATATTAAAGCCCTAACGGGCTATAATACCAAAATGACACCTAAACACCCGATAAATTCTTTATCTTTTTCCGTTTTACTTCACTTAAAATTTTAATCGTAACTGGTGCTATGTTGAAAATTTAAAGATTGTCACAAAAAAATATTTTAAATTTATCGGTTGTTTAGATATTAAATTAGTATAAAACATTTGCCTTCGTGGGCATATATGTCAGTAAAAAAAAGTCTCCAAAATATGTATATTGCCCAGAGGGCATAAACAATTAAAATGATTCTATTTTTGTTAAACTTAATAAAAAAACGAAAAGCTTAAAGAAAACTGGGATGCTAATAATTTGCCTAAGATATTAAAATTAAAGTATTCATTTGCTCTGTATATTTAAGCATTATCTACCTCTGGATCAAAAAAGCTAAAGTGAACGCTTCCATATTTTTTTTCCATAACAAAAAACGGTAATGAGGACAAGTCATTTTTTTCGGAATGTTCGATAATTAAAAGCGATGTTTCTGTTAAAAGCTCATTTTTAAAAACAGAATGATAAATTTCCTCAATATTTTCTAATAAATATGGTGGATCAGCAAAAACCAAATCAAATTTCTGTTTACAGTGATTAAGAAATCGAAAGACATCAGATTTATACACTCGAGCATTATCAAACCCTAAAGCTTCGAATTGTTTTTCGATATATGCAGTATTTTGATAATTGCTATCAACTGCAACAAGTGATTTAACTTCTCGGCTTCCAAACTCATACGCAATACTGCCAGTACCACTAAACAAATCAAGAACATCTATGTTTTCAAAATTAAAATAATTATTAATGATATTAAATAATGCTTCTTTAGCAAAGTCTGTTGTAGGCCTGGCACTAAAATTTGCTGGAGGAACAATTGATTTTCCTCTGTATTTACCGCCAATTATACGCATGAAACTATGTTTAAAAAATTATAATAATAATGTGGAGCAGTCTCCTGAAACTTATAAAAATACTTATAATCTGTATTCTGAGATTCAAAATAAACCTGAGATACAAATTTGCTCAAATTCAGTACAGCAAGATTATCAGTTTCGATAAAACCTGAAAATACAAGTTGAGAATTTTCCTGCGAAAGTTTTAATTGATCAAAAATATTAATCATATAATACAAAAGATCATTATTCGTTTTGTAAGTGTAAGTATTATAAAATTTAACAGCAGAATCTTTTAACACTAAGATATCGCAGAAATCACAAAACACCTGCACATAAACTTTTTCATCTAAAGGTTTGTCGCTTAACTTATTATCTGTAAAATGTGATTCGATAAAACTATGAGATTGTGGGAACAAATTGTATTCAGTAAATAGCTCATCTAAAACTTTAATAATATCCTTACTGACCGAATATATCAAATAATTTCCTGATTTATCCAATCTGGAATATTTAACTATTCTTTCGGCATCAGGAAAAAAATTAAGATTATAAATTTCGTTTACTTTATCACTTTGGAATAATGCTTCGGGAATAATAGTTGCACGATGATCGGCTACAACAATATTAACTTTCTGATAATTACTAATGTTTAATTTCTCATTTAGTACAAACTCTTTAAATTCTGTTCCAATATTATCAGGATTACTACAAGTTTGTGAGACTAAAGCACTAAATCTTTTTTGTTCTTTATTATATAACACATAAGAAAATCCACCCTTGGAAATAAGGATGGATAGACTTAAATCAAAAGGTTTTATATTCTCTGTATCTTTATCTTTATCTTTAATACAAAGGTTTTTCATTTTAGATTTTACTCCCAGTTACCTGCATTATTATTAGCTTCTTTCAGATTACCAACTCTCAAACAACTATCGTTTTTAAGTGCATTATAGTTAATAATCAACTGATTATCAAGCCCATCAAGGATATCTCTATTTAACGCATAACACTGAAACACTTTGACTTCTACGCCAGAGCCTGTCATAACAGCAGCAGTATCCATCAAAAACTTAGTGCGCTTGCCAGTAGGACTATAAGCCATAGAATCGATAGGATATCTTATGTGTTTAAATAATGAATCAATTATCGGAACATAAAACGTATCACGAGAAACGATACCAAGTTTGAGTGCTTCAATTTCAGTTAAAGTATCTGGAACAAACCCAATAGCTCTAACTACCCTAATATCTTCTCTCTTAATGAAGTCTATCAAAGTATCAAAATCGGGGGTGTAAAGACCAGTAACTTCTTTATAAGCAACCTGTGCTGTTCTGATATCCTTTAATCTATTAATTGTTCTATTAAAACGTAATACTCGTTGTTCCTCAAACTCAATCGGTTTATTTATTCCGACAACAATTAAATAAGCCAAAGCTACAATAGCACCTAAAAGTGCAATTTTAATAATAATTCCAACTGTTTTATTCATTTTCGCAATTTTAATTTAGTTTTGCAACAAAAATAATTTATTTTTTTAAATTAATAGCAAGATTTAGACTTAAATATTAAATAATGATAGAAAACTTTTTTAATTCACAATTATTACAAAAATTAGGACACATTCCTACACGTGGTCAAACAGAGGCAATCAACAACTTGTTACCTTTTTTAAACGACAGGGAAAAGTTTAGCATTTTTACACTAACAGGATATGCTGGCACAGGAAAGACAAGTCTGATAAGTGCACTGATAAACTTACTTGCCGACATAAAAATCAAGACTGTTCTTCTTGCACCAACTGGTCGTGCTGCAAAAGTTTTATCAAATTATTCTGGACACTCTGCATCTACAATACATAAATGTATTTACCGACAAAAATCGACAAAAAAAGCCGAAAGTGGCTTTTCAATCAACTTTAACAGTAATAAAGATACTGTTTTTATTGTTGACGAAGCCTCAATGATAGGAAATATTGATACTGGGAACAGCGTATTTGGTAGCGGCAGATTATTGGACGACCTGCTAAGTTTTGTTTTTAATGATAATAACTGCCGATTAATACTTTTAGGAGATACTGCACAATTACCACCTATTGGTACAATCCTAAGTCCTGCTTTAGAAAAGACATACCTCGAATCCTTAGGAATGAAAGTCTATAATAGTGAATTAAACGAAGTTGTGAGACAAAGTGAAGAATCAGGAATATTACACAATGCAACTTTAATTAGAGAAATTATTGCAAATGACGACTTCAATTTTCCTAAATTGGAATTAAAAGGATTTAAAGATATAGAAAACATCAACGGTGCCGAATTGCTAGAGGAACTTGAAACCTGCTTTTCAAAATTTGGCGAACACGAAACAAAAGTTATTTGTCGTTCAAATAAAACTGCAAATAAATATAATCTCGGCATTCGCAACCGAATAATGTGGAAAGAAGAAGATATTTCGCATGGCGATTTGCTAATGGTGGTCAAAAATAATTATAGTTGGTTGCCCGAAAAAGCCGAAATTGATTTTATTGCCAACGGCGACATAATCGAAGTAATAAGAATTGGTAAAAGACAGGAACTATACGGACATACTTACGTTGATTTGACAGTTAGTTTTACTGATTATCCTGCACTTGAAATCGATGTTAAAGCAATTATCGACACCTTAAGTTTAGACGCTCCTGCTATGCCCTCAAATTATTACAAAGATTTATACCAACAATTACAGCTTGATTATGCACACATCTCTGACAGTAATAAACGCCATGAGGAAATTTTAAAAGACCCTTATTTTAACGCTTTACAAATAAAATTTGCTTATGCTGTTACCTGCCACAAATCGCAAGGTGGGCAATGGAAAGCGGTTTTTGTCGATCATGGTTGGCTTAATAAAGAGGCAATGACACCGCAAAACAAATACGAGTTCCTAAGATGGCTTTATACCGCTGTTACCAGAGCAACTGACAAGCTTTATTTGGTAAATTTTGATAAAGAATTTTTGGAATAAAAAAAATCAAGTATCTGATATCATAAAGTGATTTTCATAAAATCAAAAAAGCAAACTAAACCCCTTTTTTGCGTTTTGGTATTTTTCTATTTCATTTTTAAAAAACTTTATCTGTTGTGAGGCAATGAAATCTCGAAATATTTCAGGATTAGCATTTTCTTCAGTCAGGTTAAGAGCATCGATATACTCGGCTCTATCTTCGGTAAAAATTTTAACAAAGGCTTGATTATGATACATTAAAATATAATTCATAAATAATCTGGAAAGTCTTCCGTTTCCATCAGCAAAAGGATGAATATTGACTAAATTATTAATGAACATCAGCTGCTAATTTCAGAATATCATTTTCATCTAAAGACTGATTAAGTTTATTGTTAATGTTTTTAATTAATTCGTCAATTAAATCTGGCACTTTTTTAAAATCAGGAAAGTACTTTTTATCGACATATACCTGAGCCAAACGAAACTCACCTATTGCACTAACTACAGCTCCAGTATTCTTCATAAGAATAGACTCTGTCTTTTTAACAAAATCAATCGAAAGCTCAGCTTTACGAGTAGCCTGTTCTTTTAAAAATAAAAATGCGTTAAAATGGTCTTTTACCATTAAATGATCAGACAAAGGTTTCCCTTTAGCTGTAATATCTTTATCCAATAAAACTTTAGTGTCAGTTTCTGTTAACGAACAGCCCTCAATTTTTGTAGAATGATACACAATAGAAATCATGCAGAATCTCTCATAATCAATAACTTGATCCAATCCAAGGCTCAGATATTTTGTTCTATATTTTGAAAGTTCTTCCCACATGAATAACTTGTTTTATCAAATGTTTTATGCAAATATAATACTAATTTATTTAAATCTAAGGGTTTGGCAATCACTAAATATCAGATTTCAACATTTCCAAACTAATGTTATATCCTTGTTCGCTCAATGAAGTTATAAACTCAGCATGTTTTCGTTTTTTTCGATATTCGGGTTCAGTTTTTGGATGTTTTAAAAATAGATCTATGTAATTAGGTTCTTCGGCAACATTAATTACAGCATGAAAAAACAGAAAATCTTTACCTCTAT
>JAQVOR010000059.1:1672-20412 GCA_028702535.1 Bacteroidales bacterium | reverse complement strand
ACTTATTGTAATTAAACATATTTCACCTCCATTATTATAACATCTAACAGTGTCAATCCCGTAGGGATGAAATATTGGTAAAGTTCGTGACAGTTAGTGTCTTATAAGTCCCGTTAGGGACGATATATCCTTTTTGCTTTCACATTTATGTTATTTTACAGTTTATTAATCAAGTTAAACTTGCTAATATAGTTATTTTAGTTCTTATTCAATCACAATTTCATAAGGACAATGGTCGGACATTACCACATCACTATGGATTTTTACAGATTTTAGTTTATCTTTCAAAGGCTTTGTTACCATCTGATAATCAATTCTCCAGCCCAAGTTTTTTGCTCTTGCTTCTGCTCTATAACTCCACCAAGTATAATTTCCGCCCGACTGTTCAAAAACTCTAAAAGTATCAATAAAACCACTTTCTATAAATTGTGAAACCCATTCACGCTCTTCGGGCAAAAAACCCGATACACCTTTTTTATTCTCTGGCTTGCTAATATCAATAGGTTTATGACAAATATTATAGTCGCCTGCAAGAATTATGTTTGGACGTTCTTTTTTCAATTTATCGACAAAGTTTTGAATTTCATTAAGATAATCCATTTTTACTTCTTGCCGAATATCGCCAGTTGTTCCTGACGGAAAATATGAATTCAAAACTGTAATATCGCCAAAATCTGCCCTAAGCATTCTACCTTCAACATCAAACTTGTCATTACCAATTCCTATTTGCAAATAATCTGGTTCTTTTTTTGAAAAAATTGCAACTCCACTATACCCTTTCTTAGTAGCCGAATGAATATACGAATGATATCCCAATTCTCGGAATTTCAAAACCTCTATTTGGTAGGGCTGTGCCTTGGTTTCCTGAACACATAAAACATCTGGGGACTCTTTCTGAATCCAATCATATAATCCCTTACTGGCTGCCGACCTTATTCCATTCAAATTAAAAGTAATTATCTTCATTTTTATTCTTTTTGTAAATTAATGCCTAAAAATAGTAATTTTGTTCTGTAAACTAAATATTAGTTTAAAAAACTATGTCAGGTATTTATATTCATATTCCTTTTTGCAAATCGAAATGTTCATATTGCGATTTTTATTCGATTGCAAACAGTAAAAAACTTACAGATTTTATGCCTGCATTATTAAAGGAAATAGAAGTTCGTAAAGAATGTCTAACAGATAAAAATATCGAAACTATTTATTTTGGAGGTGGCACACCATCGCAGTTATATATACAAGATATTGAAATTATCTTAAACCAGATTTACACACACTTCCAAATAAAAGCAGATGCAGAAATTAGTTTTGAAGCAAATCCTGACGATTTGAATATAAATTATCTTAGAGCATTAAAAAATCTTGGAGTTAATCGCCTTAGTATTGGTTTGCAAAGTCTTAATGATGACATGTTGAGGTTTTTACGAAGACGACATACAGCCGACGATGCAATTAGTTCTGTTGAAAATGCAGATAAATGTGGATTTAAAAATATTAGTGCAGATTTAATTTATGGAATACCTAGGTTATCAGAAAAAATGTGGCAAGAAACTTTACACAAAACTCTTAAATTACCCATACAACACTTATCTGCATATCACTTGGAAATTGAAGAAAACACCTTGATGTACAGACAATTAAAAGAAAATAAATTTCAAGTTATAGACGAAGAGTTAAGTTTTACACAATATTGCGATTTATTGGAGATATCTTCAACATACAATATTAATCAATATGAAATTTCAAATTTCTCAAAACTTGGATACCAATCAAAGCACAATTCTGCATATTGGAGTAGAATAGAATATTTGGGATTTGGGCCATCAGCACATTCATATTATCAAAATAAGCGAGCTTTTAATGTATCTGATTTGGATTTATATTGCAAACAAATCAAAAAGTCTCAACCGCACTATGAAACAGAAACCTTAAGCGTGTTAGACCATATAAATGAAGCAATAATGTTATCATTAAGAACAGTTGATGGTATAAACATTAATGATTTTGAAAAAGATTTCGGCTCAACACAAACTGAAAAACTTAAATCATCTTTAAAAACAATAAACCAATCAAATTACAAATTAGAAAACGCTTACGTTAGACTTACAAATAAGGGAATGTTTGTTTCGGATAGCATAATTAAAAAATTATTTATATAAACATGTGATTTATCACACACTTATTTTATAATTAATGAGTCGCATAAAAACTCGTTTTTTATTACTGGAAAGATTACATTAAACATTTTCATGGCAATTTTTTTATTCCCAAGTTCATCAACATGACATTCATCCGTATAAACTTGGTCATTATTATCAAAGATATCAATTAAGGATTTATAATAGGGGTAATTAATCAGGCTATCGTTCATACATTTATAAATCTCTTCTAAATGTTTTTCACGGTTATTACTATTATTAGAAATAAAACGAACAGGTTGTAGAAAATGATAATATACAATATCTTTAGCTTGACAAAATGCTTCTAAATCATTTGTTCGTTGTCTATAAGTTTTAGCAATATATTGTTTATTAGCACTCATTGCTGCAAAATCATCTTTCTTATTTGAAAAATTACGATATGCAAAGTCTGAAAGTCGATTTATATTGGTAAATGCACCATAAAACCGGCCTGATAATCTTCTCACATTATTATGATATTTGATTAATCTGAAATCACGCCAATTATGTGGTGGCAACAAATCCTCACAAGGATAAAATCGATTTATTTCTGTCGAGATTAAGTCATTATACCCATCCAAAGATATAATCATATCAGGATTATAATACTGCAAGACTAATTGCACTAAAATAAACTCCTGTTCAATTACATAAGCTGGAACACCTGCATTTAATACTTCGATATTTACTTCTAATAAACTATCATTTAAAAGTCTTTCAAGATTTGCAGATATTGTATTTTCGGGTTCTAATCCATAAACAACACTTCCTCCAGAGATTATTATTCTAAAGACGGTATCTGGTTTAGTTTTTTCTCTAAATATTTTCAGCCCATCCTCATTACGAAAATCAGAATCTTCAGTTAATTTAAAATACAAGTAAGGGTAATCAATTACTTCAGCGTGTATTAAATTTCGGTCTTTAATTTTAAAATAAATACCAAGAGTAATCTCAATTAAAACTAATGAAATTACAAGAATCAAAGAAACTTTTAGTACAAGCTTCCAAATGTTTTTAATTTTAGTTGTCACAGTAAAACAAGTTTTTATTCCTGTTCTACTTGAACTTCAGCAGTTTCTGCATCTAAATTATCTACTTTTCTTACATAAAGCATCCAATTTTGATTTCCACTTCTCCAATGATAGCCGAGTGAAAAGTCAAGTGGTTTAACCTCAGAATTTTTATATTCCTCATCAAGATCTTTTTGGAATAAATAAGTTGATTTAAAATCAGCAATTGGTTTTTCGTAAACTCCATAGAGATAATTCTCAAAGTTATCGATAAAATATCTATATGGAATACCTGTATCATCTTCAAGCACCGCATCAGCTTTATCTAAAACAGTATTTCTGATATTTGAAAAAGTTTCGTAATGACTTAAATATGAAGCCGATTTAATAAAAGTATTATTTGTTCTGATGTTATGCAAATACTGTAAAAAAACAGGGTTTTGCACAAATCCATCATCAGAAATATTAGCATAAAAATAAGTAATATCTTTAAGTTTATCGTCTCCATTTTTACGCACTTTAAATTTTATACATTCGGCAATTTCTAGTGAATTTGTAGGCTCTTGAATTTCAGTAAAGCTTACGCCATCATTTTCGAGGCGAAAATACCCAAAATCATAAATTTCGTGTCCAGTACGGTGCAAAAAGACATATAGTAAAGGCAAAACACCGTTAACTTTATGTTTTCTCAAATCTTGATCCATATTTCCAGTAATAAAATAACTTCTTTTATAAATATCTCTAAGCGCAAAGTTTACTGCATCAAGATATCCTTTAAGATTTTCTTCATCAAGATTATATAAATCAGGAATGGTTCCTAGTTTCTCCATTGCAACAAGAATATATTCGTTAGCATTTGGGAATAGATGATAAGCGTTTAAATAATCGGGACCCGAAAACGGATAAAATAGTAATAGCGTATCATTAATCTTTGGATTCATTTCTTCGTCAGACCATTTATCCATTAAAGATAATCTTTCGTTAGTAATTCTGTTCCAAGGTGTATCAATCGACAATTTATAATCATTCCAAAAAACCATATTGTCAGTAAATATATCTTTAAACGCATCTGGATTATCACCACCTAACAAAGCAGCAATTTGGTCTAAACTTGTATCTTTTGGATAAGTGATTTTGACTTCATTTTGCAATGTATCATTTGTTTTAGTCTCATCATTTGACTTGCCGCCCGAATTACATGAAAAAGCGACACTTAAAATCATTATGACAACAGCTAAAAAGAAAATTGATTTTGTCTTCATTCTATTTTATTTAAAATTTTTGGTAAAAATACATTTATTTTAGTAAATCAGACAACCAAAACTTAATATTTTCGTCAATAATTTACTTTAGTAAAAAAAAAGATTGTATATTTACATAATTAATAATTGGGCTGTTATAATATAAAGGAGGATTATACATGAAATATATTGTTACAATAACATTTTTGTTATTTACATTATCAACATTTTCACAAACAGGTTTTGGTACAGAAACATTAAAACTTAATTACACCCCTGGAGAGTTGGTGCAAATTCCGAGGACTGATGTATTTATGACACCTCCCGAACATTTTCTTGTTAGTGAAAACATACCAGGTATGATACATCCAGGGTCTTCTACAACTGTGCAAGTTCAAGAGATTATAGGCACATCATACATTATGATTGCTCAAGCAATGACTCCCGAGCATTTTGAAAGCCAAAATGTAAGGCTAATATCACAAGAAGATGTGAAAATGAAAGACGGCAAGAACGGGATTCTGTATCTTGTTGAGTTTACCGTCAATGGCTATGACTATGAACGACTAATGTTGTTCGCAGGAGATTATAATAATACTATTTGGATAAATGCAAATTATCCGAAATCTGCTAAATCTCTTTTATATGAGGTTCTTGTCGAAAGTTTATTAACAGCACAATACACCAAATAACTATGATGAAAAAGTTAATATTATTTTGTTTATTTTTTGCACTTTGGGGAGCATCAAGTCTTTACTCTCAAACCAATATTTTAGTGCACGAAATTCCGTATAGCACCCACGACCAAGATATGTGGGGAGCTGGCGACTCTTTTAGTTTAGATTTTGATTATGACTTATTTAATATTCAGATTGACGAAGGATTTACCGTTGGTTCAATAGAGGAAATACTTGGTACTCAATGGGGTATCCAAATTGAAATGGGTATTTGGCTGTTTTTACACTCAACATTTAGTATGCATGGTTTTACATTAGGCTCAGTTGATGTTGACTATCCTGTTGAGATAACTCTTGATTTTCCTGACCATTACAGCTTTGATCATGGCGAAACTATTACTATACATTCATGGTACGAAGTGCTTGATGGTTGGGCATTAGAAACACATTTTCCAACAGCTGGTATTATCGCTCTTGATCTTGAGTATGGCTTTGGTCTCAATTTTGACATTATTGTTTGTATGATAGATTGCGAAACAATTCCAATAATACCGACATTACAGTTTCCTATAAACCCATATTCAACAGATCCTTTACCTCACGATTCCATTGCTATTTTTTATCTAAATGGGCAAACAGGTGAGGTTGCGTATCCTTGCTTAAATGAAACTACAGGATTACCACAAATTTGTGAAGACGATCTGTTGCCCATTGTAATTCCGGACTTTTTTGGTATTGGACTTACTGGAGAAATAGATATTCCGTACGTTGAAACTGAAGACTGGCTCGACCCTACAACTCAATGCTTGCACGCAAGTGGAAACGATGAATGGATGTGGTTTAATCTAAACATTATGGATTTTCTTGGTTTTCTCGCAGGTCTTATCCCTCCTCCCGAAGGGCCAGCAATTCAAGAAGCACTTGATTTTATCGAAGGTGGTACAATTGAATTTGAAATTATTGCAGGAGTAAATGCAGTAATTGAATACTTTATTTTACACATGGATTTGCACATGTCAAGTTATATGACACAAGATTTTGCATTTTGTCCTACTATTTTAGCTACTCTTACTTTTGAAACAGAACTTGTATATAGCGAAACAGATCCAGCAAATGGAAATGCTCTAATTGCCGAAGGTTTATCAGACACAATTACTTTCGCAATTAACAATGACTTAAATATTACGTACCCTTGTTATGAATGGGACTCAATGGAAGTATATGATGTAACTTACAATATCACTTCGGGTTTTTCAAATCATACTTGGGACTCTATTACTTTTGATTTTATTATCGAAGCAATTTATTTTTCAATCTTTATTCCTACTGGTGGTATTATCCCAATAACAAGTATGCCTGAATTTTGTTTGCCCGAAATACATATAGATAATAGTGATTTAGGCATGTCTCAAACAATTACTGCTTGTGCTCCAGCAATTCCGGCACCACCAATAACTTTGTCGGATTATATGCCCGAGGATTATGAGGCCTTACCTGCCAAAGGTGGTGGGGATTCACAAACTAAAGATATCGAATTTTGTTTCCCAACAAATTGTGAACCATTATTATCAGAAACATTCCCTCTTGGATATATTCCACTTACATGGTATGACCAAGAATGGGACTTGCAAGGATTTGTGCAGGATACAGTTTTTGATGGAACATGGCTTTTCCCATTACCTGAATTAGATATTGAAATTAATGGTTTGGATGTGCTGTGTTATGGTGACACTAGTGGCGTAATATCTGTAACAGCCATTAATAGCTCTCCAGATTTTACTTGGGAATACTCTTGGGGAACAATCAATACACACTCAGGACCAACTGACGAGATAACTGTCCCTTCAGGATATTATTTTGTTACTTTAACAGATACTTATGGTTGTCAGGTTTTTGGTGAAATGAATATTGCAGATGAAAACCCTCCAATTCTCTCAAGTTTATATGCTGATGACGTTCTTTGTCATGGTGAACCAACAGGAAATATTTATTCGTATGTCTCTGGTGGTGTACCTCCATATACTTATCTATGGCAACCTAGTGGCAGAACCGATGCAAATCCAATTGGAGTTTATGCTGGTTGGCATTACTTAACTATAACTGATTCTGTTGCCTGTGAACATGAAGATTCCGTATTTATTAATGAACCAGACGCACCAATTTCAATGCCTTTTAGCGAAATCGGACATGTCTCATGCTATGGATATAGCGATGGATATATCGATATCGAAATCGCAGGTGGCACTCCTCCATATTATTATATATGGTCAAATGGTCAACTTACTCAAGACTTGATAAATATTCCAGCAGGAACCTATAACGGAACTGTTATTGACTCACATGAATGTCTATTCGAATATGAATTTGAAATTACTCAACCTGAACCTCTTTTATTAAATGTTTATACACAAGAGGTACTTTGTTATGGCGAAAACACAGGATATGTTGACCTTATTGTTACAGGTGGAACTCCTCCCTATCAATATGAATGGAGTAACGGCTCATCTTCACAAGACCTTTTCGATATATTTGCTGGTATATACGTAGTAACTGTTACTGACGCACATGGTTGTGTTAATTATACAATGGTTCAAATTCAACAACCCGATTTGCCTTTACATGGAAATATAACTCCAACACATATAAGGTGCTTTGGCGAAGGAAACGGAATTGCAGACCTTAATGTCTTTGGTGGAACTCCTCCATATTACTTTAGTTGGAGCAATGGCGAAATATCCGAAGATATTTATGATCTTATTCCTGGAATTTATAGCGTAACAATAAATGATCATCACGACTGTGTTACAGCAGACACTGTGCAAATATTCCAAGCAGATGCTCCTATGGTTGGTACAATTACAGGTAACAATGTAACATGTAATGGCGGCGATGATGGAAATGTTTACATATCTGTGGCAGGCGGAATACCACCATATAATTTTGAATGGAATAACGGTAGTTGGCAAGAAGATTTAGTGGGTATCGAAGCTGGTACATATATAGTTACAGCAACAGATCAAAACTATTGCCACTATACTATGACATTTGATGTATTAGAGCCTGAACCATTCTATATTCAGGCAATGGATAATCCAACTATCTGTTATGGACAATCCACAGAAATAGGAATAGGAATAATCACAGGAAGTGTTCCTCCTTATACTATTGTTTGGAGTAATGATGATAATGGTATGACTACATTAGTAAATCCTACCGAAACAACAACATATACTGCCCACATTGTAGATGCAGCTAATTGTATAAGCGAAGAAATAGAAATAACTGTAACCGTACTAAAACCACTAAGTTTGGAAATATATGCTGACCGTGATACCGTTTGTCCTGAAGACACTGTAAACTTTGAGGTAATTATCGAAGGTGGTGGACTTGACGGAACGCAGGTGTATGTTAATGATTCGCTAATGACACTTCCAATTGCGGTAAGTATTGCGAATGATTCTATTTTTGAGTTCTTAGTATATGATAATTGTGGATATGACAGTATTATAGTAAGATATTCTTTGTTTACATATCCTTTACCTCCTGTTAATATTAGTGCAGAACCAACAAATGGTTGTACTCCTCTAACTGTACAATTCCACGAAAATAGTCCTAATATTGGACAGAGATATATTTGGAATTTTGATGAAGGGGATTTCGAGAACTTATCTTTTGATAAACATCCAATACATACATTTTATAATGCAAGAACTTACCATGTAGGATTAGAAATTATTTCAGATAAATCTTGTAGCATTGATACAACTATTGCAATTACAGTATTCCCAATTCCTATTGCAGAGTTTAGAGCAAATCGCACAAATATTACTATGGCAACTCCAATAGTTTACTTTACTAATTATACTGAAGGAGGGTTCTTCTATAATTGGGACTTTGGCGACGGAATCCAGAGCAATGCTGCCAATCCTAGTCATGTTTTTACATTCCCTGGCAATTATCATGTCAGTATGCAAGCAAGCTCGCTTTATGGTTGTAGTGATTCTACGGGTGTCGATATATTTGTGTCGAATGAATTGGCGGTTTATGCCCCAACTGCTTTTACACCAAACCATGACGACTTAAATGAAACATTTAAAGTTATCGTTGATGGTGTAAATACCGAGACATACTCTCTTGCAATTTATAATCGTTGGGGAGAAACTGTTTTCTTCTCAGAACTATATTCTGAAGAATGGGATGGTAGATACATGGATAAGGAATGTCCCGAAGGCGTTTACTCTTGGATGCTTACTTTTATTGACCTTTATGGTAACGAATATAGAAAAACTGGGAAAGTTACTCTTTTAAGATAGCCCTCTTTGAGTAAACAAACAAAAACATCATAATTCTATTTTTTTTAGTAGCTATGGTGTTTTTTTTATTAATTTTGAACAAAAATATTTCTTATGGAAAATAAATTACCTCTAATACAGGATGCCGATTTATCAGGCAAAGTCGTTTTAGTAAGAGTTGATCACAATGTTGTAAAAGCAGGTGTAATACACGACCCCTATAGGATAGATGCCACAATAGGAACATTATTTCACATTCTTGCAAAGGGAGGTAAAATAATATTAATGACTCATGTTGGACGACCAAAAGATAGTAAAACAGGTCATATTAGTATTGATGAGAAAACCTCCGTACAGCCAATTGTTGATTATTTAATTAATAAACTTCATATTGATATTGAAGTGCCAGAGTTTTATTCGCACAAAGACCAAGGATATTTGAGTATAGAAACCAATATTAATCACGCCATAAAACGTCTTAAAAACAGCGAAATTGATGCAATTTACTTACCCAACACACGTTGGTTTAAAGGTGAAGAAGCAGGAGAGGTCGAAATGGACCGATTCGCTAATCAACTTGCTGGCTTAGCAGATATTTATGTTAATGATGCTTTTGGAAGTTGGCAACCGCACGCTTCAACAGTTGGAATTAATAAATATCTCCCCTCATATGCAGGTTATCTGATGCAAAAAGAAATTAAAAACCTCGAAAGACTTTTTAATGCGGACAAACCTTTCCTTGCTGTGGTGGCGGGAAGTAAATTCGACACAAAAATTGAACCTTTGTATGCTCTTTTAAAAAAAGCAGATAACTTGATACTTGGGGGTGTAATGTATAATGCTTATTTATGTGCAAAATATGGCATTTCAATTAAAGCTGTTAGCGACAGAGATATAGAATTAGCCAGTGAGTTTGTTGAGTTTGCAAAAAAATATCCAAATAAAATAGTAGAATTACCATTTATTGTTGAAGCTGATGTATTAGGTGCTAAAGAAACCGGGAAATATAGAGTACATGATATTCGAAAATTGAAAAAAGCTCAGGCTTTTAACTATATACTTGACGTTGATCCCGAATCATTTGAAGATGAGCACGTTAAAGATGTTTTTCATAAAGCAAAAACTGTATTTATTAATGCAGTTATGGGGTTTACTCCATATTTTAATGAAGGCACAATTGCACTCGACACTCTTATTGACGAAAATCCCGATGCTGTTAAACTATATGGTGGTGGCGATACAATGCAGGAACTAAAACGACTACTTCCTGGGCTTTATATTATGGCTTTAGACAGTCCTAATTATTATATTTTTACGGGAGGTGGAGCCGTTTTAAAAGCCATCGAGCAAAACTCACATCTTGGTATTGCCCCAATTGCAGAACTAATAAAAAGAAAAGGAGGTAAATAACCTCCTTTTCTTATGCATAATAAGTAATTCTTATTTTATTGAAATACTTTTTGTTATTTCACCCGCGGCAGTAGTTATTTTAACAAAGTAATTTGCTTTCCCCAGTCCACTTATATCAATAACTTCAGTTGTGCTATTTGCATTTACAGATAAAACAACTTTACCTAACATATCTAAAATTGATACCGAAATAAGATCCTCAGCTTCTACAGTTATTTGTCGTGATGCTGGATTAGGGTAAATTTTAACTTTTTGATACATACTCTCACTTACGCCTGTGCCGTTATCAATAGTAATATAATCCTGTTTCGTAAGTTCGTCAGAACCACCTTCATTTGCAACAATTAAAGTAACATCATAAATTCCTTGTGCAGCAAAAGTAACTGTAGGGTTTTGTAATGTGCTTGTAGGGGGAGTTCCTCCTTCAAAAGTCCAAATCCAAGATGTTGGGTTATTGGTACTATTATCAGTAAATGTAATTGGCGTTCCAGTAGGAGCAGTTGTTGGGTTGGCAGTAAAAGCAGCATCTGGAGCTGCTGGTAAAACGATAACAACTAAGGATGTATCATCTGTTACTTGAGCTTGTGGGACAGATATGCCCCCAAAACCTATATACGGCGTAATAAGTAATGTTAATTGATATTCGCCTACTATTGTTGGTGTGCCAGAAAGTTGACAACAATAACGAGTGTAAGGTTCAGTAACAACAAAAAGCTCTTGACTTTTACACCATGTTAAGCCTTCTGGTAAGCCTTGTACGTCGTCAATTCTAATTTGAGTAATAACAGGCCATCCCCCATACTCAGCAGGAGGTATTACTGTTACAGTTTCACTATAATACTCCCCGACATTAGCTGTTGGGAGATCTATAGGACAAACTTCTCCAGGATTATCTACTTCAACGCATGCAGGATCGGGCGTGCAAGGAGGATTACAAATTTGAGCATTTAATTGCATTGCAAAAAATGCAAACAAACTAATTAATGTAATTGTAATTTTTTTCATAAGGTTCACTTTATTGGTTAAACAAAATTAAATTTGTGCACTTAGAACTATTTCAAATCTTCGTGGAGCGTGCATATCCCCAGGACGACCAACATATTCACGATTTAGGATATTCTTAACTATAAACGAAGCTCTTAGCCTTTCGCTGAATTTAAACCCAAACCTTAAATCAATATTTAAGTACTCTCGTTTAGTATTTTTGATTCTATAATCCCAATATCCGGGTAAAATCATACCTGAAAACAACTGATAAAACGCATAGTCTGAGGGATTTACTGTTTCGGGGTCTCTCTCATCACAAAAGAGTCTGTCAATATTTTCCATTGCAGAACGCCAAATAATATTTGCTCCAAATGTAATTCGCTTAGACTCCAAACTAATGTCGGCTTTTAATGTATGTCGCTGCCTATATTTTAATAATGAGGACAAACTTGATGTAGTAGTATCAATTCCTTCTTTTAAACGAGAATCATTAAAAGTGTAACCTACCATAGTTGTAAGAATATTCTTGCCGAGTTTACCTCCAATAGTAGCAGAAAGGTCAAATCCTTGAATACGAACATCTCCATAATTTTGCGATTGAAAACCAATTACAGGAGCGACAGTATCTACACTTTGGAAAGGCATATACGTTACTGGATTAAAAACTCCAAATGTAAATTCCATCATGTCGTTGATGTCTTGATTGTAAATTGCTAAATCTGCAAAACCTCTCCACCTACCAAGTTTATAGGCTTGTTTTACTCCAATTTCTGCACTCCAGCCACTTTCGGGGGTTAATCTTGGATTTGGTAAAATATTAACCATGCCCAATGATGTTGCAGTATATTTCTCAGCAATTGATGGAAATCTGTATCCTTGTCCAAAAGAGGCACGTAAAAAAGTTTGTTCTGCTGCTTGATAATTGACACCAGTTCTAAACACAGGACGAATAGGGATTTCAAGACTATTATCTCCCATATTAATATTAAAGACCGACTCTGTCTGTGTAGAGTCAAGAAGAAAATACTCTCCTCGCATCCCAACATTTGCTTTAAGTCTGCCAAATCTAACATCCAATTGTGTATATACAGCAAGGTTAGTGCTATAATGATCTCCAAACAAATTTGCTTGTACAGTACTGGGTGCATAAACTGCACCTGCTGTAAGATTCCACTTTTCGGCAAATACAGTTTGATATTGATACTCCATATAGTAACTGTGTGCGGTACTATTTTTTGATGTATCTGATGGCATTACGTTTTCTGTCCTAAAATATCTTGTTCTGAGACTATATCTAGACCCATTTGGTTTGTAATAATAAATAAATGGGTCAATATTCATTCTGTATCCTTGCGTTGGCACCGTAGCTCCTAATGATTTATTAGAAAGATATGGTGTTGTATCTGAGTCCCACATAAAAAAGTCGCTCATATCTATTGCCATAAAATTCGTATTAACACCAACAGCAAGCCCATTTACTTTTTTACTTCTATAGCGAATATTTGCATTAAATCTACTGCGTTTTTCAAAATCCATTTCTCTGTAGCCCTCGTCAATAAAATGGTTACCTCCCATAGTAAGGTCGAGATTATCGAATTTTTGACTGTGCGAAAAGCTTATTCCAGAATACATTGGGTTTCGAACAAAATAAAAAACCTCATCTCTAAGCAAAACATTAAAATTGCTGTTCCCTCCATTATAAAATTCCTTTGCCCACCATTTAAAACTTTCAGTCCTTGGAGACCCATAAATACCATTAAAGTAACTTACTTTGGTTACAGGTTTATCTGTAGGATAAGCAGATCTTACGTTAATAACTCCACCTATAGCCGAAGATCCAAAAAGCACAGAACTTGCACCCTTAACAACCTCCACTTGCGAAATGTTTTCAACGGGGATATAATTCCATTTTACATCGGCAACATCGGCAGACATAATTGGGAGATCATCCATCAAAATAATTACACGGCTTCCTGCACCGTAACTCCAGCCTGTACTTGACCTAATACTCGGTTGTTTATCATTAATATCTACTCCTGCAACTTGGTTTAGTGCATCCGACATATCAAATGAATTGTTATTTTCTATAGTTGAAGGCTTAATAATCTCCATTGAGACAGTAATCTCTGAAAGTTTTTGCTCATACTTACTGGCACTAACGACAATCTCATCAATAATTTCAGCTTTTTGATAAATCTCAACATTTAAAACAATTGGTTTTCCAACCTCTAAATCTAAAGTTTTAGCTATTTCTTCATATCCAATATAGACAAATTTTACGGTATAAGAACCTGGATATAATGCAATTTTATAATTACCATCAAAATCAGTTGATGTTCCCATTTGTTTACTGTTAGTAAGCAACTCATCTGCATTAGTTATAATAATATTTACACCATATAAGGCATCTTGGTTATCTTTATCAATAACTTTACCGCTTAACAATACTGTTTGTGAAAATAATGCAAAATGAATTAGTAATGCCCCTATAAACAAAAGAAGAAATTTTCTCATATTACAATAATAATGATTAATGAGAGCAAAAGTAAGAAATTTAATTACGTTCGATTTACTTTATTGTGTATATATGTCGTTATTTGATACGATTACGTATAATTACGTATTAGTACTTATTTTAGTCTATTGTACACCTATTTAATCTGTTTATATTTGATAAACGGCTTACAATCTACTTCGTATAGCTTTAAGACTAGGCAATTCTCTGCCTTCGATGTACTCTAAAAGTGCCCCTCCAGCTGTGGAAACATAGGATATTTTGTGAGCAAGCCCATATTTATTAAGTGCTGCTATGCTATCGCCTCCTCCAACAAGTGAAAACGCTCCAAAATCCGTTGATCTTGAGATAGCAAGAGCCATTTTAATTGTTCCGTTACAAAAATGATCCATCTCAAAAACTCCCATTGGACCATTCCACAATATAGTATTAGATTTCTCGATAATTTTATTAAATGTCTCTGCTGATTTAACACCAATATCGAGCCCCATCCAGCCTTTAGGGATTTCGTTTATTTTACAATGTTTTATTTTTGCATTATTATCAAATTTATTTGCAATAACACAATCAATTGGTAAATAGAGTTTAACATCTGTACGCATTGCTTGTTCAAGTATTTCTGATGCTACCGAAACATAATCTTCTTCTATCAACGAATCGCCAATGCTACCACCCATAGCTTTAATAAAAGTAAATGCAATACCTCCACCAATTATAAGGTTATCAACTTTTTCCATCAAAGCTCTAATAATATCAATTTTTGTAGAAACCTTAGACCCACCAACAATTGCAGTAAAAGGTTTTTCGCCTTTATAAAGTACTCTGTCTATATTATTTATTTCACTTTCGACAAGATACCCTAACATTTTATCATCGGGGAAAAATTTTGCGATCATATATGTTGAAGCATGAGCTCTGTGTGCTGTTCCAAAAGCATTCATAATATAAACATCACCTAAGCCCGCAAGTTTTTTTGCAAAACCCTCATCATTTTTTATTTCGAGAGGATTAAATCTTAGATTTTCAAGTATCATAACTTCACGAGGCTTCAAAGTTTTTGACATCTCGTACGCTTCGGGGCCGATACAATCGGGTGCAAATTTTACTTTGGTTTCAAGAATTTTTGAAAGATATGGGACTATATGTTTAACTGAATATTTTTCTTCATATTCACCTTTAGGACGACCAAGATGCGTCATAAGAATAACAGAACCACCATCGGCAAGAATTTTTCGTATAGTTGGGATGGCAGTAATAATACGTGTATTATCCACAATTTCATTGTTTTGGTCTAATGGCACATTAAAATCGACCCTGATTAAGGCTCTTTTTCCATAAAAATTATAATCATCAATACTAAAAGACTCCATTATTGCTTTTATCGAGGGTAAATTTTTCTTTTCAAAATACTCAAGTAAAGCACCACCAGCCGAACTTATATAGGATATTTTGTGTGTAAGACTATATTTATTAATTGCTGCAATTGTGTCTCCCCCCCCAACGACAGAATACAGACCTTTGTCTGTAGCCCTAGCAACCGAAAGTGCAAGTTTTAGTGTTCCGTACGAAAAATGTGGCATTTCATAAACGCCTAAAGGACCATCCCATAACAATGTTTTAGAGTTTTCAATAATTTCGGCAAAAACATCTACTGTCTTAATTCCTATATCCAAAGCCGTCCAGCCATCAGGAATTTCGGAGAACTCACAATGTTCAATATTTGCATCATTTCCATTTTTATCTGCAATCAAGCAATCTACTGGTAATTGGATATTTACATTAAATTTTTCGGCAGTTTCGAGTATTCTTTTAGCAACACCTATATAATCTGCTTCGACAAGTGAATTGCCAACATTATATCCTTTAGCAACTGCAAAAGTAAATGCAATGCCGCCACCAATCAGAAGATTATCGATTTTAGGCAACAACGCTTCAATAATACCTATTTTTGTAGTAACTTTATCTCCACCAATCAATAGAGTAAAAGGCGATTCTGCATTTTTCGTGAGTTTATCAAGTTTTTTAAGTTCACTTTCAAAAACATACCCAAACATTTTATCATAAGGAAAAAACTTAGCAATAACAGCAGTTGAGACATGATTTCTATGAGCAGTCCCAAAAGAATTATTTACATAACAGTCGCCCAATTTAGATAGCTTTTCAGCAAATTTTTCATCAGCATTAAGCTCTTCTTTGAAAAATCGAAGATTTTCAAGCAACATAATTTCACCTTTTGCCAACTTTTGTGCACATTTTAATGTTTCTGCCGAAACAGGGTCTTCACAGAACTTTATTGTTCGTCCAATTAACTTTTCAATATTTGGCAATAGATGTTTTAATGACCGCCCTTCTTCATACTGACCATTTGGTCGACCCCAATGCGTGAGCAAAATTATTGAACCGTTTTCCGATAAGATTTTTTGAATTGTCGGTAATGAAAGTCTTATTCTTGTATCATCAATACTGTCTCTATCTTCATTAATTATAGGAACATTAAAATCCACTCTTAACAATACTCTTTTACCTTCAAAATTGTACGAATCTAAGTTGTTCATAATTAGATATTTAGTTGCTATTTAATAAAAATAAATATTTGCTTACAAACTTAATAAGTTTAAATCATTTTACCATATTAAAAAATATTTATTTTAACATAATAGCGACTAAATAATATTTGCCCATAATGTATGTTTCGCTCAATACAATACTATTGGCTGTACACCTAGCTTCAATTCGTTTGCAAGACACTCAACACATCGTATTACAAAAGTAAAGATATGTCAATGCCAATACTCATCGGTTTTCGACTGAGTTTATTGCAATTATCAAAATGTTATTGCAGACACTAGCGTTTAATAAGTTTTTGAATTACAAAATCATCTTTAAACTCTACTTTTATAAAATATGTTCCGCTAGCAAAATCTTTAGTGCTAATAGTAAATTGTTCTGCATGAATATCTGAATTGTTCTTGTAAACAACTTCTCCCAAAACATTTACAATTATCAAACTTAATATTGGTTTTTCTTCTGAAACTATCGTCACTTGAGTTTCTGTTGGGTTTGGATACATACTAAAACTATCAGTTAAATTATCAAGCATATTTACCCAGTCAACTTCTATTATTTCGTTTGCTGCACAGTTAAAAGCCTCTGTAACAGTAACATAATATAAGCCTGGAACTAAATTTGTCAATTCTAAAGATGTTTCCATTGCATCATGATTCCATAAAACAGAATATGGCTCTGTTCCCCCACTTAGCGAAACAGAAATTGCACCATCCGCTGCAAACTTACCTGTTGCTGGAGTAACAATATAATCTATTTCTGGCGTTTCTCCAATTGAAATATAGTCTGTTTTGATTATTTCATTATCGCCTGTAGCATTGCCTACTGTTAATTTAACAGAATACAATCCAAAAGAGGTATATTCGTGTATAGGATTTTGTTCGTTAGAGTTATGTCCGTCACCAAAATCCCAATCCCACGAAGTAGGAAAGTATTGCGACTCATCAGTAAAACTAACAGTAAAACTTCCACAAAGCGAGGTCTGATCGGCTGTAAATTCAGCAACAGCAATCACTTCAATTGGAACAAAAACAGTTTCGCTAGTGCTACAACCATTTATATCTTCAACGGTTACGTAATAGTATCCTGCACTAAGCCCACTAATCGTTGGCGTTGTCTCATCAGTACTCCAAGTTATTTGCGGACTATTTACATAAGTTAAATCTAAACTTATGGAACCGTCTGCACCACCAACAGATGTTTCGCTGCTTACTGATATTGGAAAATATGGAGGGTCAAAAATATCGACATGAATCATATCTGTTGCCGTACAACCATTTTCATCTGTAACAACGACAGTATAATCGCCGCTAACACCAACCTCTAAGGTTTGTCCATAGGGATTACCATTCCAGACATAAAGTGTAAATCCAGATCCTGCATCAAAAGTAATATACTCTCCGCAATTTTGTTGATCGTCTCCCAAGTCAACAACTGGAACTGGATAAATTGTAACAATTGCAGAACCTTCATCGCCCCAGCAACCCTCGGCCGATTGAGACCTAAAGTAATAAGTTCCACTTGTTGAAATTATTTCTGATGTACTTGCGGTTACAGTACTTTCTCCTCCACTTGTAGTTCCTTGGAAATAAATAGTTCCGCCGTCTCCTCCATTTGCAGTAAGGGTTGTTGTACCGCCACATTGTGTGCCACCATTAGTTACTGTTACGGGATCTGGAATAGTATTTATTGTAACACTTGCTGAACCTTCATCGCCCCAACATCCTTCAACAGATTGAGACCTAAAGTAATAAGTTCCACTTGTTGAAATTATTTCTGATGTACTTGCGGTTACAGTACTTTCTCCTCCACTTGTAGTTCCTTGGAAATAAATAGTTCCGCCGTCTCCTCCATTTGCAG
>JAQVOR010000059.1:0-1572 GCA_028702535.1 Bacteroidales bacterium | reverse complement strand
GATTGAGACCTAAAGTAATAAGTTCCACTTGTTGAAATTATTTCTGATGTACTTGCGGTTACAGTACTTTCTCCTCCACTTGTAGTTCCTTGGAAATAAATAGTTCCGCCGTCTCCTCCATTTGCAGTAAGGGTTGTTGTACCGCCACATTGTGTGCCACCATTAGTTACTGTTACGGGATTAGGTGTTGACCCTAAAACTATCAAGCCAATTTGTTCAGAGACATTATTACCGATAGCATTTGTAGCTGTTAAGGAAACAGTATATGTTCCAGGAATATTATATGTGTGTACAGGATTGGTTTCTGAACTTGTCGAAGATCCATCCCCAAAATCCCATAACCACGAGTCTGTATTAGCTGACGACTGATCAGTAAATTGAACTGTTAAATTATCACAACCTGTTGTTACATCAGCTGTGAAATTTGCAGTTGGAGGGGCAGGACAGATATGCGGTGCTATTGCAAAAGAGCTATTAAAATCTCCTTGAAATATATTATCTATATTATTCCACGTACCCGAATATTTAATGAACGCAGTTGTTGGGAATGTTGGAGAAGCTCCACGATTCTCTGCTTGTAAAACCGCAAAAGTGTCCTGTGGTGTTGTATAGTAAACTTGGTATCCAATAAAGAACTCATCTGGAACAGTAGTTGAAGATGCAAATGATATTTCGTTATAAGCAAAAGGTGTAAAATCTGATATGTCAAAATCTTCACTATACAATTCTGCTCCTGGTTTTCCAGAAGCAACATCCCAAATTTTCATTGTAATTTTTGCATCTGTAGAATATGCATCCGCTATGGCCACATATAAGCGAGCCCCCTCAATCAAATTGTTAATATGCGAATCGTAAAACTCTGCAAATTCGGTAAAATTATGGGCGTTTACACCTGTAATAAACCCTCCAGTAGTAGTATAATAAACGTTTGCTTCGGTATCTCCAATATTACTATGATATTCACAAACTATAGGAGAATTTGTAACAGTTATATAATCAGTTTTAGTAAGCTGATCATTTCCCATAGCATTTTCAACAGTTAGTGTAACATTATAAGTTCCAGCTGTTGCCCAGGTAACTGTTGGATTTGTGCTATTACTGCTTGATGGTGTTCCTCCTTCAAAAGTCCAAGCCCAATCATCTGGAATTCCTGTTGATGCGTCATGAAAATATACAGTTTGACCAACTGTAACAATAGTATTATCAGCAGTAAAATCGGCTACTGGAACATCAATTGCAACATTAACAGCGTAAGCTTTTATGCATAAATCATACTCATAATCAGTAGTGGCACCAATTGCCAACCAAGAACTCCCATTACCACTTACCCAACAAACGCCAGTTTCTATGCTAACATCACTTGCATAGCCATCATAAACCATTTCAAGCGGAATAGGATAATCAGTACCTGAGTTATATAGAACTTTTATGTAGAAATCGTTTTCTGCAATAATATTTGTCGGATCGAGCAAGTTAAAAGTATAATAGCCAGGATAAGTACATGAATTAGTACCCGTTGTTCCAAGCAAATTAGACAAGGTGCCACCATTAAAATTATCGTATATTTCTATT
>JAQVOR010000058.1 GCA_028702535.1 Bacteroidales bacterium | reverse complement strand
AAGCTTTCGAGCTACTTGAAACTGCAAGACTATTTAAGAGAGTTAGATCGGTTACAAATCCTCAAGTACCATTATTGTCTCATTCTTCAGATAAAAAATTTAAAGCAATAATGCTAGATATCGGATATTGTCAAATCTCAGTGGTTTATCAAAATCTACTGATTTTTTCAAATTGGATACATCAGGGCAATTCAGAGGAAGTTTAGCAGAACAATTTGTTGGCCAAGAGACACTTTCAGCAGGTTTTAACAATTTGTTTTATTGGCCACGAGATGCAAAAAACAGTAATACTGAAATAGGCTATCTAATTCAAAAATCAAATAAATCAATTCCAATTGAAGCTAAGAGTGGTCCGACAGGCAAACTAAAAAGTCTAAACATCTTCATGCAGAATTACCCTGAAGTTGAAAAAGCCTACGTGTTCTCGGAGGCAGCTTATGGAGAAAATACCGAACTAAAAATCAATTTTTTTCCGCTTTACTTTACTTATGTGGCAATAAATAGGAACTGACCTAAAAGTAAATGTAACAAGGAAGAAGGTAAGTAACTGTGTTCTTTTTCATGTTTTGGATAATTATCACCTCCGCCCCCACGATTGCATGATGTGGTAAAAGATTTTAACTCCTCAATAAAACCACCTCACAACATAACCCCTGATTACCAACCACTTAGAACGCTTCTACTTTATATGGCATTATATTTGATATTTTTTGCTGCGAAAATTATTTGATATTAGAATTCAAATACTACATTTGTAAAAATAAAATTTTTAAATTATGTTTTTAGACGGAATATTAGCAATAGCGGAACAACAGGGACTTTTTAAATTAGTCTCCAAAGGAAAAAATAACGTAATTGTAGAATCAATGACTACTGGCAAACGTATGCCAGCATTTGCAACATCACGAATTAGCACTCTCGAAGACGTTGCTATTTACACTTTAGATGAAGATGTCCCATTAAAAAAAATATTTATAAGTATTTTTGATAAATTTGAAGGTGAAAAAGTTCTTCAAAATAAACCAACAAGTAATGATTACAAAGAGTTTATGGAGACAGTACTTCCCGATTTTGATAAAGACAGAGTTTATGTTTCTGACATAAAAAAAGTTGTAAACTGGTATAATACACTTATTGATTTTAAAATCATAACAGCTGAAAGCATAAAACAAGATGCGGAAGAAGAAGCAAAACAAGAAACTGAAGAGGTAAAAGAAGATAATACCGAAAAAGTATAATTCAGTTCGCGGTTCGCGGTTTGTCCGAAGAATTTGTACAATTTTTCACAGTCTAGAGTGTTCTTTATCTGTGTAATCTGCTAGAAACTATTTTTATGCCATACCATCAAGCACACTAAATATCGTCACACGACAGAATATATTATTTTTTTAAACCATCAATTGCCAATAAAATATTCTCATTAGTTGCAGGCAGTTTAAGTTCGGGTTCTACATCATGCTTACAAACAGAAGCTATCGCATACTTTACCGCAAACCAAACAGAAAGACCTAACATAAATGGAGGTTCTCCAACGGCTTTGCTTCTTCGGATAGTATTATAATTTGGACAATTTTCCAAAAGCTTCACTCTAAAATCATGAGGAATATCACGAACGCCAGGGATTTTATAAGTATCTGGAGAATAATTTAATAAATTTCCTTTATCATCATATTTCATTTCTTCGCCAGTTACCCAACCTAAACCCTGCACATAAGCACCTTCAATTTGGCCAATATCAATATTAGGTAAAACCGATTCACCTACATCATGCAAAATATCTGCACGCAAAACAGTTAATCTACCAGTTAGAATATCGACACTTACTTCAGAAACCCCCATTCCAAAAGCATAATAATGAAACGGATTTCCTTTACCACCAGCTCTGTCAAAATGAATATCAGGAGTACGATAAAAGCCAGTAGCACTTAAACTGATTTGACCCATATATGCTTTTTTAATTAACTCCTCAAATTTATATTGGATATCCTTATAATTTTTATCGTATATCAAATCTGAATCAAAAATAATATCCTGAGGTTTAGAAATAATCTGATGTTCCCTCTTTAATAAGTTAGCTGTAAAATCAGCCAAACGTTTTTTTAGTTTTTCAATTCCATTTTTAACCGCCATACCATTCAAATCGGTTCCTGATGAAGCGGCAGTTGCAGAGGTATTAGGCACTTTTGAAGTATTAGTAGCATTAATCTTAATTCGACTTAAAGATACTCCAAATTCGAGTGCTGCAATTGTTCTAATTTTAGTAAAAAGCCCCTGCCCCATCTCTGTTCCACCATGATTAACAAGAATAGTTCCATCGTTATAAACATTTATTAAAGCCCCTGCTTGATTTAAAAAAGCAGTCGTAAAAGAAATACCAAACTTAACTGGCGTTAATGCGATACCCTTTTTAACAAACTCATTTTCTTGATTAAATTTATCTATATCGGCTTTTCGTTTAATATAATTCGATGATTCAATAATTTGGTCATATATCACAAAAAGCCTATTATGATTAACTTTTGTTCCGTAAGGTGTCATATTTTTATCATCTATGCCATAAAAATTTTCCTTTTGAACCTCAGCAGTATCTTTTTTTAATGCAAAAGCAATTTTATCAATAATATTTTCGATACAATAAATCCCCTGAGGTGCTCCAAAGCCTCTAAATGCGACATTTGATGGTAAATTTGTTTTCATAGGTTTTGCCACAATTTTCATATTTGGGATAAAATATGAGTTTTCGGCATGCAACATTCCACGTTCAAGAATAGCCATTGTTAAATCGGTAGCATAACCTCCATTCAAATAATGCTCAATGTCGGCAGCAATAATTTTACCATTATCGTCAAAGCCAACTTTATATTTATAATAATATGGATGTCTTTTTCCAGTAATTTTTTGGTCTATATCTCTAAAGAGCCGTAATTTAACAGGACGATTAGTTTTAACCGCCAACAAAGAAGACCATGCCGCCAAATGATTAGCTTGCGTTTCTTTACCACCAAAAGCTCCGCCCATACGACGGCACTCAAGCTCAACTTCGTGTTTACCAATTCCTAAAACCTCGGCAATAATTGTTTGAGTTTCTGAGGGATGTTGAGTAGAACAGTAGGCCTTTATCTCATTACCTTCACCTGGTATCGACAAACAAATTTGAGTTTCGAGATACCAATGCTCCTGCCCTCCAGATTCAAACTCCCCTTCCAATATGTGCTTTGAAGACGCAAATCCTGCGTTTATATCGCCAATCTCAATCTTTCGTTCAGGCTGCAACAATGAATTATTTTCAATAGCCTCTTTTATTGTTAAAATTGGTTTTAATATTTCATATTCGACCTCAATAAGAGCCATTGCCTCATCAGCAGCTCTCTGATTTTCTGCCGCAATTATAAATATTGCTTGTCCAATACATTCAACTAAATTTTCAGCCAAAACAGGCTCATCATGAAAAACTGGTCCCATTTGGTTTCGTCCTGGAATATCTTTATACGACAAAACGGCATGTACCCCTTTTACATTTTTTGCTTTCTCAATATCAAATGACAAAATTTTGGCGTGAGCATGAGGACTTGTATAAATATAAGCATGCAATAACCTATCTGATACTTGCATATCATCAATATAAATCGCTTCGCCGCTTACCTGATATTTTGCTGATTCGTGTTGTATGTTTTTCATATTGTTGTTTTTTAGTTTGGAGTTACGAGTGAGCTAAAGTGGGGAGTTTGGAGTGAGCTAGAGTGTGGAGTTTGGAGTGAGCTAAAGTTCGGAGTTGAAAAAATAAACTGAAGTTCTACAACCTTGCGCCACTGCCTAATTATATCGTTTTTTTTCATGTTTTTATCTTTAGGTTATGAGGTTACTCCATAAAACCACTAATTCTTTTTTAATTTTTTTCCAATTGAAGCAAAAATGGCTAATAATTCATCTGACTCTACTAATAATGGTCGAACAATATCTGATGAGAGCCATTCCATTTCATCAATTATTTCTAACCAAAAACCACTTTCGCTTGACTCGGACTCACTTATAGACACTTTACTTTTAAAGTCTGCTTTACTTCTGGCACGATTTGCCTCACGATAATTTGCCCCTACACTTGTACCAGATTTCGCCAATTGATATCGCACTACATTTCCCTCAGGTGTATTTGGCAATTTTGACGTTAACCTTAAAATATTTATTGCAAACTGTTTTGTCCTTTTTTCAAGACTTTTAGCAAATTCTTTATTATCCATTTTCTCATATTATTATGCTAATACTAAATATACTCCCCACTCCCCACTCCCCACTCCACACTCCCTACTCCCAACTCCCCCCTCTAGCTCACTCCCAACTCCCCACTCCTCACTCCCCACTTTCACTCCAGAATTTCAACAAAAGATTAGCCGCCATTATCTGTCTTGCTTTTTCTCCCGATCTTGCATCAGAAATTGGTTTAAAATCATTTGCAAGTTCCTTCATAGCCAACTCAACATTATTTCTGTTCCATTCTTTGCCAATTAGATATTTCTCGGTACTGAGAGCTCTTTTTGTCCAAGCTGCCATACCGCCATAAAAAGCATAAATGTTTTTTACTTTACCAGCTTCGAGTATTAACGAAAAACATGCACTTACCGTAGCAATATCCAAATCTTTTCGCTTACTTATTTTATACGATTTAATTATTTTATCTTTTGTAGGAAAAGGAATATAAATTTCAGTAATTAGCTCATCTGCATTACATTTAGTTTGTCTATAACCTGTGATAAAATCACGAAGTTTAACAGTTCGTTTTGCATTTATATTTTCGATTGTCAATTCGGCATCATAAGCCATTAAAACTGGAATTGCGTCTCCAATTGGCGAAGCAGAACCTAAATTCCCACCCAGACATGCTCTATTTCGTATCTGCCGAGAGCCAAAAACACAAAGCATATCATAAAGTGCATCTAATTTTCCTTCACAAGTTTGTCTAATATCTTCTAAGCTATAATTTGCACCAAATATAAAACCATCAGAAGTTTCTTTTTCAAATTTAAGGTCCTTTACCTGCGATATATCAATAATATTTGGTATTAATTCATTCTTTTTTGTAACACGTAAAGCCACATCAGTTTCACCCGACACTAATACCGCTTGTGGATTTTCATTTCGTAGTTTAAGAGCATCTTCTTTATAAAAGGGCAAATAATATTTTTGTTCTGAACTTGAAATTAATATAGTTTCTGACTTATCAACAGAATTAAGTAATGCCAGAGTTTCTTTTTCGGATTTGTCAATAATATCTTCATTTTTATTATTGCAAACATATTCTGCAGCGTCTATAATTGGTCTGTATCCCGTACAACGACACAAATTCCCTGCAATTGCATCTGTAACTTCAGTTTTATCGGGAATATTGTCTTGCTTATAAAGTGCATAAATTGACATCACAAAACCAGGAGTACAAAATCCACATTGAGAGCCGTCAAATTCATACAAAGCCTTTTGAACTGGATGAAGATTATCAGCACTACCAAGATTTTCGGTTGTAATAACTTGTTTACCATATATTGAGGGTAAAAATATCAAACATGAATCAAAAGCTCTATATTGAATTCCTCCTAAATTATTTTCGCCAATAACAACTGTACAAGCCCCACAATCTCCTTCGCCGCAACCCTCTTTCACACTTTTATGTGTAGGTAAAGACCTAAGATAATGTAGTAAAGTTGTGGTAGGTGTATATTCAGAATAATTAAAATCTATAACTTGGATTTTTCCATCAAGAACAAAGGATATTTTATTTTCTAAATTCATAATTCCCTTTTTAAATATCATTTTTCACGTCTATCAATTTAGCGATAATACTAACCGCAATTTCTTCGGGCGTTTCGCATTTGATCCGAATACCTATTGGCATATCAATTTCATTGATTTTATCTTCAGACAATATTTTCTTTTCAATAAGTTGATTTTTTGCTTGACTAACTTTTGTTTTACTACCAATCATACCAAGATATTTATGCGGTTTATTACACAGTTTACTCAAAACATCAAAATCATACTTATGCTCGTGTGTCATAATAACAATAAATGTTTTATTATTAAAATCGGCAGTGTTTATAAACTCAGTAAAATCGCCATTATAAACCTTTAGCAGATTTGTCTCAAAATCATCAAAAATATTGTCTCTTTCATCAATTACAGTAATTTGGAAACCAAAATTTACCGCCAAATTAGAAAGAGCTTTACCAACATGACCAGCCCCAAAAATGTACAAGTTTGGTTTATTTGCTAAAGCCTCAATATACACTTGCATAGCTCCGCCACACTCCATTTGAAGGTCATCTTTAAGATTATAATTATATAATATTGGTTTACCAGTTTTAATGACTTCTAAAGCTCTTTTCATGCTTTCGTGTTCGACACTTCCTCCTCCAATAGTCCCAATTATAGTTTTATCAAACAAAACAATCATGCGTGTACCAGATTTTCTTGGTGAGGAGCCTTCTGTTTGAACAACAGTACACATTGCAGCAGGTTTATTAATCCGAATTAGCTCAGCTGCCTCAAGTAATATATCTTTCATTTCACTTTATTCTCGTTAAACGTACGAACAAAGTTAATAAATTTCACTTAGAAAGAGTTTAGGTATTCAAAAATAATGAGACAATAGTTCGAGATTAACATCACAAATACACCTAAAACCAAGCCATGCTTTAGGAATTTCATAATTAAATGAATTTTCGACACTTACCTCATCGGGTTTATGTTTCCAGCTACCTCCTTTTGCAATTCCTTTTTCAGATGTCATTTCAGCAACATTACCAATCATATTATAAACGCCAAGTTCATTAGGCCAATATGAATTTACAGAAGTTGTGATGCTTGCCATATCATCTGGCACTCCAATTTCGTTACTCACATTCAAATTGCATTTATGAAGATTTTGATACTTTTTTCGTTGCAATTTTTTCATCGTCCGCTTAGACAAAGGAAGTCCAGCTACCTTTTCCCATTCTTGAATACTTGGCAACCTATAAATTACATAAGCAGGAACTTGAATCTCATTTTTCAAAACGTTAGATTGCAACTTATTCAATTTAAGATATAGCATTTCATTTACACGGTCTGTTCGCCACTCACAATACTTAACAGCCTGCTCATAACTAACTCCAACAACAGGATAAAGATTATATGCTGGATGTCTGAAATACAAATTTATCATTGGCTCATTATACTGACTTTCCCATACTAAAGTATCGGGTAAAATTGATAAATATTCATCTGAATCCACTCCAAATTCACGTTCACACCAATAAACAAACTCAATATAATCTATATTTCGAACTTCCGTCTTATCAACATAAAGGGAATCGTTGATTTTAGCCGTTCCTGGAGGAATAATTGGCTTTGCAGAATATGAATAAGTTACACAAAAACTACTTATAAATAACAACAAAATAATTCTTTTCATACCAAGGCTTTTAGATTTAGACTAATAACGAAAGTAGATAGACATTTAGTATTAAGGGATTGTCAATTATGTAATCTAGTGATTCTGTGATATACACTCCTAACTATTTATGACAGCACAGCCCCTGACCACTTATGACGGCGCAGCCTCCTGACCACTTATGACCACACTCCACACTCTTCACTCTTCACACTTTGATAAAAACTCAGTGCAGCGCTTTTCACTTTTAACTTTCACCTCCCCGACCTTCTTAAAGCATTATGATATCTTTTTGCATTTGCATTATGCTGAGCTAGTGATGAAGCAAAGACGTGGTATCCTGAAAAATCATCTTTTGCACAAAAATAATAATAAGAGTGGCTTTCATAATTTAGAACTGCATCAATTGATGATGTTGATGGAATACAAATGGGGCCAGGAGGCAATCCAGCATAAATGTATGTATTATAAGGTGAGTCAACTTTAAGATGCCTGTTTAAAACACGTGTTATTGTAAAATCACCAACTGCGAAAACAACAGTAGGATCTGCTTGCAATAGCATTCCCACTTTTAGACGATTTAAGTAAACTCCAGCCATTCGAGTTTTTTCGTCATTCTTTTGAGTTTCCTTTTCGATAATTGAAGCAAGCGTACTAACTTCAGATTGTGACATATTAAGATTTTCAGCTTTTTGCACACGTTCTTCCGTCCAAAAGTTTTTAAATTCTTGTGCCATACGTTCGAGAAATTTCTCTGCCGAGGTATTCCAGTAAAACTCATAGGTATTTGGAATAAACATTGCTGGAAAAGTTTTATCGTTAAATCCATATTTAGCTGCGGTTTCGGGATTCATTAACAAATTCGCAATTTCAGTTGAATCGGCTTCAATATAAACAGCAACTTTTCCTGCCAAAACAGGCAAATTTCTAAGACTAATAAAGCTTAATTTTACTGGTGTTTGCTTACCACTACGCAACAAATCTACAAGTTCATTATTCGACATTCCATTATTTATTTCATATCGTCCTGGAAGTACTCGCTCTGGATATTTTTTCCATTCTGCGACCTGCCCAAATGCGTCTATATCAACAATATAACCAGAAGACATTAAAATTTTAAGAACATCATCATACGCCGACCCGTTTGGGATATATATGTAAGCTAATTCATCTTCAATAATAACATTTGCATCGTAAATATAGTCATAATATTTCTTACCGAAAACAAATCCTACAATCCCAATAATTGCTATAAAAACAAAAATTATAAGGAATACTTTTTTCTTTTTAGTCATAAAAACACAAGTTTTAATATTATCTTAGCAAAAATATTTTTTTTAGTGATATGAAACTGTTTTTTCTTATAATTTTTACAATAATATTATTAACATCTTGCAATACAGACGATAATCCCTGCTTTAAAACCAACGGTGAAATAAAAACAATTGAGATTCCAATAAGTTATTATAATAGCATTAAAATAGAAAGCGATCTTGAAATAATCCTTGAAAAT
Organism: Bacteroidales bacterium; assembly: GCA_028702535.1. GTDB lineage: Bacteria > Bacteroidota > Bacteroidia > Bacteroidales > ML635J-15 > Bact-19. The sequence goes on along the minus strand of JAQVOR010000058.1, from coordinate 11,649 downwards.
TCGACAACATCATCAATAACAATTACTGCTGGCGAAAACCTAATTCCCTACATTGATTATGAAATTATCAATAACGAGCTCATAATTAGAGATAATAATGGCTGCGATTTTTTACGCAAGCGTATCAAACCAAAAGTACATCTCAAAACTCCATTTATCAAAGAAATAACAATAGAACAAGCTTGTGACCTCTACACTATTGACACATTAAAATTCAAAAATTTATCGGTACAAAACTGGGCTGGGATTTTTAATTGCAATATGAATTTACAAGGCGACAGTCTTTTTTTTAGGTGTCATGCCTCAACAGGTGATTACAAACTAACTGGAGATTGTTATTATGCTAATATATATAATATTGGCAACGGATATTTTCATGGCAGAGCATTTTTTTGTGACTATATGCACATATTCCATTCTTCATTAGGTGCCTGTGATATAAATGCAAGTAAACATATTATTCTTGCAAAAATTGAATACGGAACAGTAACATCATTTTCTGATAAGTGTCCAGAGATTGAAAATTGGGGAAATGATTGGGGGAATTTATTTATTAATTTTGGTTGCAATTAATGTTTAGCCCATAACCACACGGAGCGAATAATAAATACCATAAAAAACAATAATTAAGTTACACCAATTTTATATCAAAAAATAGAGTTATCAAATTGAATGTTTACTTTTGCATAAATATAAACGAATTTTGAGTAAAAATCTGTGAAAAGAAAAATAGAACTACTCGCACCTGGAGGAGATATAGATTCTATAAAAGCTGCAATTATTGCTGGAGCAGATGCCGTTTACTGCGGATTAGACAGATTTAATGCGAGAAATCGTGCTGTAAATATCAGTTTTGAAGATTTACGCAGTATTTTAAGACTCGCCCACAAAAATAACTGCCAAGTTTTTCTTACACTAAACATACTAATTCTTGAAAATGAAATCCCAGCTTTGGTCAAATTACTGAACAAACTTGCTAATACGAGCATTGATGGAATTATCGTTCAGGATTTAGGATTGTTATACATATTGTCAAACTACTTCAAAAACCTTAAAATTCATGCTTCAACACAACTTACAACTCACAACGAAGACCAAATTGAATTTTTAAGTAAGCTGAATGTCTCCCGTGTAAATTTATCTCGAGAATTAAATACTGATGAGATAAAGCATCTAGGTCTAATTGGCAAAAAAAACAATATCTCGACTGAAATATTTGTTCATGGGTCCAATTGTATTTCATTTTCGGGCTTATGTTATTTAAGTTCTTTGCATAGTGGTAATTCTGGAAACCGTGGTAGATGTAGTCAGCCATGCCGTGATAGATATTTAAAAACTGAAGCAGGCAAAAACTATCCGCTTAACTTAAAAGATAATTCTGCATATTTTAATCTGAAAGAAATTGTTGATGCAGGCGTTAAGTCGATAAAAATTGAAGGCAGAATTAAAAAATCCGATTATGTCTATACTGTTGTAAATGCATGGAAAAATCAAATAAATAGTTTGTTTGATGTTAATGAACTTCTTACCGATAATTCAGATTTATACAAAGTTTTTAATCGCGACTTTTCAAATGCTTTTTTGATTGGAGACATTAGTAAAAACATGTTTATTGATAATCCACGAGACCATTCAATTCAACATTTGTCCGAAATAAATAGATTTTATTCTGATAGTGAAATGGAGAATGCGGCGACTGTTCTTTACAATGAAAAAGACGAAATAAAAGAGAATGTTGAAAAACAAATCAATGATTTAAGCATATCAAAAACCCCTTTACAAATAAATATTTCTGGCCAAAACGGTTCTGCTTTAATTATATGCGTAATATCTTCAGAAAACTCATTTACACTACAATCGAAAACTAAGCTTATTCTCAAGCCTTCTCATGCACTAACTGCCGAGATTCTTTTAACTAAACTTAAAGCCATCAACGAAACCGAGTTTTACATCGAAAATCTAAATCTTCAAAATCTTCAACCTAATTTATTCATTTCGTTTCATGAACTGACATCCTTAAAGAAAAGAATTTTATCCATTTTAAACGATTCCAAAGAAATCCTTGAACCGATTACATTGCCAGTTTTGAAAAATTATCCAAACTTAAATACGCCAGCAAAACTTTCTGTTTTAATAAATTCAGAAAAAGATTTAAATATTTGTAATGAAACAGATGCCAATATTTATTTTCAACTTCCAGCTTGCCTAAAAAACGGAATTTCAGATTATGAAAATCTATTTGCCGAAAACAAAAAATTAATCCCTTGGTTTCCGTCTGTTATTATTGGTAAAGATTATGATAGTGCTGTTCAATTACTTAGTTCAGTAAAACCATCTTGTATTGTAACTAATAATCTTGGTATTGCTTATCAAGCATATAGAAATGGGATTAAATGGATTGCTGGACCATATCTAAATATTATAAATTCCTATAGTCTGATTAACCTAAAAGAAAACTTAAATTGCGTAGGTGCATTTATATCGAATGAAATCAATCAAAATCAAATAAAGAGCCTAAATAAACCAGACGAGTTTAAATTATTTTACAGTATTTATCATCCTATTGTACTAATGACAAGTCGGCAATGTCTATTTCATCAAGTTACAGGATGCGAAAAACACAGGCTTGACGATGATTGTATGATACATTGCTCGAGATCCGCCACAATTACCAATTTAAAAAATCAGACTTTGATTATAGAAAAGTCGCCAGGTAATTATCACAAAATATACAATGCTGAAAATTATTTAAATACTGATATTATAACAGATATTCCAAATATGTTTTCTGAATTTTTAATTGATTTGTGTGATGTTAAAACAGAAACTATAATTGCAACAGATAAATCAGAAATTGTTAAATATTTACAAAATATCATAAATGGGCAATCAAATATAGACAAGAAATTAAATCAAATTATTAGTAAAACCACAAAAATCCAATATAAAAAAGGCATTTAAAAACATGATAATAATAACGTCCCTATTCGCTTGTATATCAACAACAGTAAGATTAAACACAAAATTTTAGCGAACAGTAATATTTGATTATTGTAGGCGATGCGATTGATTAAATTATTCTATAAAAGGATATCGAAAGCATTAATATAAACATTAATTTAGAAAATATAGAGCCAGATTTATACATAATTGAAATCTATTTTCATTAACTTTGTCGAAGTTTACTATACAAGCATAAATTTATGAAACTTAAAAATATTATTATTTTACTAACTATTTGCCTTCTACCTCTTAGTGTTTTCACTCAGAATAACATAAAAGGCAAGTTCCTTCCTTTGGCAGGACAACAAGTTAAATTGGTTGGATTTCAGGATTTCGACATTTATACCATCGATAGTACGAAAGTATCAGAACAAGGTGATTTTACATTAAATTATTCCGATAAAAATCAAGGCATGGCTTATTTAACCGCAGCAGATAATAAAGCTTATTTTATAGTATTGGCGAAAGAAAACATTCAGCTAAAAGGTGAAATTTTAAGTCTGCCCGAAAGTATTGATATTTTATCAGGAACAGAAAATCAGTTATTTGTACAATATGCCACCGAACACCCCAAACGTGAACAAGCATTAAGTGCCTGGGTTTATCTACAAAAAATTTACAAGTCAGATTCTCTTTTTGCTAATCATAAAAAGCCACAGCAAAGTATTGAAACCGAAATGCAACGCATAAAACAAGAAGATATCGATTTTCTAACAAATTTAGATTCTAAATCTTATATTTCTTGGTTCTTACCCACTCGTAAATTAGTAAGCTCGGTTGCAACTATCGCTCAACACCGAACCGAAGAAATTCCGGCTACCATAAATGCCTTTAGACACATTGACTATACCGATGCACGACTTTACAAAAGTGGATTACTAAAAGATGTCATCGAAAGTCATTTTTGGTTATTAGAAAATATGGGGCAGCCATTAGATACTGTTTATAAAGAAATGAGCATTTCCATAGATTTTATGTTACCAAATCTGGTAGGCAACAAAGAAAAATTTAACCAAATTTCTAAATATCTATTTGATTTATTAGAAAAACATAGTTTATATAAAGCAGCAGAACATTTAGCCATTCAAATTCTAACAAAATACCCAAAAATGGTAAATGATATTTTTGCAAAACAATTAGAAACATACAGAAAAATGAAAAAAGGGAATATTGCCTCTAATATTGCTTTTACTGGCGATGTTTTTCAAAGTGGTTCTAAAATAAATACGCCTAAAAAATTATCAGATATTCAATCCTCTTACAAAGCAGTAATTTTTGGAGCTAGCTGGTGTTCTAGTAGCACCGAAGAACTAAGCCAACTAATCCCTCTTTATAAAAATTGGAAATCGCAAGACGTAGAAGTTATATTTGTTGCATTAGATACAGATAAAACACTATTTAAAAACTTTACTAGTGTTTTTCCTTTTATAAGTATGTGCGATTATAAAAAATGGGGGAATAAAGTTGTTCAAGATTATTACGTCTATACCACGCCTACTATACTTCTATTAGATGAAAATCAAAAGATTATTCTACAGCCTAAATCGATTAGTCAACTCAATAACTGGGTAGATTGGTATTTGGTTCAGGGAAACCAGTAATTTAATTTTATTGTAATCTGAAGGGAAAATCACAGAAAGATATAAAGTTTATTTTGAACTGAAATAGTTTTTTATTAAAAAAAATGCATCTTTGAAAATAAGTAATTTATAAACAAGCTTACAGAACTTGCCACATAACAGATTAAGCAACATAAAAATATAATGTTTTTGATTGACAAACTATAAATGGGTTAAACCTTTGACATTATTATCTGTCTTTATAAACATTATACTGATAAATTGTTTTATAATTAAATTAAACTAGCACAATTGTAATGATAGAAAAAATAATAAATTTTAGTCTTAAAAATAAATTAATTATTATACTTTTTACATTAAGTATTACGGGTTTTGGAATATTTGCGATGTTTAATTTACCTGTTGGAGCAGTTCCAGATATTACGAACAATCAAGTACAGGTAATAACAACAACCAGCAACTTATCGACACAAGAAGTAGAGCAATATATTACAGCTCCTATTGAACTCGAAATGGCAAATCTGCCAGGTGTTATTGAAATTAGATCTATTTCAAAATTCGGATTATCAGTTGTAACAATTGTATTTGATGAAAAATTAGGAACATATTTACCACGCCAGTTAATCGCCGAAAAAATAAAATCTGCGTCCGATAATATTCCTGACGAATTTGGATCTCCCGAAATGGGACCAATAACAACTGGACTTGGAGAAGTTTATCAATATATTCTTGATGTTGAAGACGGTTTCGAAGATCAATATACCTCAATGGATTTAAGAACCATTCAGGACTGGATTGTTCGCAGGCAGCTTTCAGGAATAAACGGAGTTGTCGAAATAAATTCATGGGGCGGACACCTTAAACAATATGAGGTTGCCGTAAATCCAGATCTTTTAAAAAGTTTTGAGCTTTCTGTAGGCGAAGTTTTTGATGCGTTGGAATCGAACAATAGCATATCAGGAGGTTCGTATATCGAGAAAGCTAATAAAACATATTTTATTCGTGGAGATGGACAAGTTAAGAATATTGAAGATATTGAAAACATTGTAATTAAAAATCAAAACGGAACTCCGATATTAATAAAACATATCGCCAATGTTGATTATGGATACGCCACAAGATACGGTGCTATTACGGCGAATGGGAAAGGCGAAAAAGTACTTGGGCAGATAATGATGCTAAAAAATGCAAACTCTAAACAAGTTATGCAGGATATTCATGAAAAAATTGACGAAGTTCAAAAAAGACTTCCCGAAGGTGTTTTTATCAATCCTATACTGGACCGTAGCGTATTAATTGGCAAAACAACAACCACAGTTATCGAAAATCTCGTTTTTGGCTGTCTTATTGTGTTTTTAGTTGTCTGGTTAATACTTGGAAACATCAGAAGTGCATTGGTAATTGCGTCTATGATACCTCTAGCACTGATGTTCACATTGTCTGCAATGTATATTACTGGAATAGATGCTAATTTAATGAGCCTTGGAGCACTTGACTTTGGAATAATAATAGATGGAGCAGTAATTATTGTTGAATATATTGCTTTTAAAATAACCAAACAAAAGGCTAAAATCCTAAAAGCCGGTGATAAAGAAGAAATAATCGATGGAATAACCTACGAAGGAGCATCTAAAATGATGAAATCAGCAATATTTGGTCAAATAATAATATTGATAGTTTTTATTCCAATATTGACACTTGGCGGTGTTGAAGGTAAAATGTTCATCCCAATGGCTTTAACATTTAGCTTCGCAATTATTGGTGCTATGATATTAGGTTTCACTTGGCTACCTGTTGCCGCATCAATGTTTTTAAAACCAGATAAGGAAAAAAAGAGTAAATGGAATATCTCTGAATTATTTATGAACCTTATTTACAAATCTTACGAACCTGTAATTAATTGGGCGTGTTGTCATAAAAAACTAGTGTTGGTAATGGCAGTTTTTACATTAATTGGAACTGGCGTTATTTTTTCAAACATGGGCGGTGAATTTGTTCCAACTCTTGATGAGGGTGATTTTGTTATTCAGCCAGTTTTAAAAACAGGAACATCTCTATCAAAAACAATTGAACTAACAACGCAAATGGAAAATATCTTGATAGACAAATTTCCCGAAGTAGAGCAGATTGTTAGTAGAATTGGAGCAGCAGAAGTGCCTACCGACCCAATGTCTATGGAAGAAATTGATATGATTATCATACTTAAACCAAAAAAACAATGGGTAAATGCTTCAAACAAAGAAGATTTAGCAGAACTTTTCCAAAAAGAATTATCGATAATTCCAGGTATAGAATATGAGTTTACACAACCTATTGAAATGAGATTTAATGAGCTTATTACTGGAGTTAGAGCCGATATTGCAATAAAAATTTATGGCGATGATTTAAACTATCTTAACGCCAAAGCAAATGAAATCAAAAATCTAGTAAGCGATGTTCCTGGTGCAGCAGATGTTATTCTCGAAAAAACAGTTGGGCTACCACAAATGTCAGTTGTTTATGACAGAAAAAAGATTGCATACTATGGTGCCGAAATAAAAACTTTAAACGATATTTTATCTATGTCTTTTGGTGGTGCAAAAACCGGAAGCGTATTTGAAGGCGAAAAACGTTTTGACCTTGTTATAAAATCGGATGAAAAATATCGCCGAGATATTGAAGATATAAGAGAATTTCCCGTTAAGTTAGCATCTGGACTCACAGTCCCACTAAAAGAACTTGCCCACATTGACTATAATGAAGGACCTGCAAAAATATCACGTGAAAACACTCACCGAAGAGTTGTAGTGAGCGTTAATGTACGTAATCGTGATCTTAAATCTGTAGTTACCGATATCCAAAAAACTATAGACGATAAAATACAACTAGAACCGGGCAACTATATAGAATATGGCGGGCAATTCGAAAACCTCGAAAATGCCTCCAATAGATTACTAATGATTGTACCAATTGCATTATTGCTAATTTTTATATTTTTACATTTTGCATTCAAATCATTACGCGATGCAATCCTTATATTTACGGCTATTCCCTTGGCGGTTGTTGGTGGTGTAATGTTGCTATGGATAAGAGGCATGCCTTTTAGCATTTCGGCTGGAATTGGATTTATTGCTTTGTTTGGCGTTGCAGTGCTTAATGGGATTGTGCTAATTGAACATTTAAAAGATTTACAAAAAAATGGAAACTTTGAAAGTACAAGAGCATTAATAATTCAAGGGAGTAGAGATAGATTAAGACCTGTTTTATTAACAGCCGCTGCTGCTGCAATGGGTTTTCTGCCGATGGCAATTTCAACAGGTGCTGGAGCAGAAGTTCAAAGACCATTAGCAACTGTAGTTATCGGCGGCTTAATTACATCTACAATGCTAACAATGATTGCATTACCATTACTTTTTGAAATCTTTCACAATGTTAAAGGTATCAAATTTAGACCTTTTAGAGTTATTCGGTCAAAAACCACTATGATTTTACTTGCTTTAACTATTACTTCAATTGGAGTAATGGGACAGCAGAACACATATAATCTAGAACAGATAAAAGAAATTGCGATAAATAATAATCTAAGTCTAAACTCATATCAATTGAAAATTAAAGAGGCTGAAGCTTTAAAAAACTCTGCTTTTAATACTGATAAAACCTCATTTTATTATGAATATGATGAAAATAATATCGCCGATAATGGCTATCCTCTAAAAATCTTAGGTTTAGAACAAAGGTTTAAATTTCCTACTAAGTATTCTAACAAATTACAAAGCAATAAGCTAAAAATTGAAATAAATAAACTTGAATATCTTAAACAAAAAACAATTCTTGAGAGAGAAGTATCAAAGATGTATTACGAAATTATCTTCCTAACAAATAATCAAAATGTTTACCAAACGATAGATAGCCTTTATTATAAAATTGAAGAAAAAGCTATTAAAAGTTACGACGCTGGGGAAATAAATTATCTTGATTATTTAAACATATTAGCAAAAAAACAAAAAACTGAAGCTGATTTATTTACTGCCCAGAATAATTTAGGTATTGCTTATGAAAAATTATCTACGCTAATGAATTACAACTCAGAATTCAAAATTGTTTACGAAGAAATCGCTATCTTGCAAAATGATTCTATCAATTTTGAGAACAATATTGAACATCAAATTTTCAAAAAGCAATCAGCATATTTTAGTAATATTATCAAAGAATACAAACATGAATTTACGCCAGATTTTAATGTAGGATACTTTTTTGGCACAAATCAATATGCAAATAATCAAATTTACCAAGGGTTCAAAGTCGGCATAGATATTCCATTATTTTGGACTGAACAAAAAACCAATTATAATGCTGCAAAAATATCGTATGAGATTAATCAAAATCAATTTGAAGACAATATTTACAAATTAAAATCAAAACAAGCCCAATTACTTCTCGAATTAAACAAGTACAGGGCATTGATTAAAAAATATGAAGATAATGGAGCAAATCTTTCTAATCAAATTATAATCTCTGCCACCAAAAGCTTTGATGCAGGAGAAATTAATTATTACGAATTTGTGAGTAGCATGGACAACGCCTTAAATTCACTATTATATCATTACGAAAACATTGCAAAATACAATTCAATTATCATAGAATTAGATTATTTAACACTTTAGAAAAATGAAAATAATGAAAAATATATTATACGCATTTATCAGTATTTTAATAATACTTACAATCAGTATTTCTTGCTCAAATAAATCAGATAACAGCACAGAGCAAACAAATAATTTGATAGAAATAAGCTCAGAACAGTTTGATTCCGAGAAAATGCAAGTAGGAAAATTTGAAGATATGATTTTTAAATCTATTGTACTTTTAAACGGACAAGTTTTTGCACAAACAAATGCAATTTCACAAGTAAGCACACCCGTTGGAGGAATAGTTGAAAACATCAATTTTAAATATGGCGAGACAATTCAAAAAGGACAAATTCTCTTTTATCTATATTCAAAAGAACTAATTGAAAAACAACAAGAGTTCGCAGAAACAGCCATTCAATTAGAGAAACTCAAAACTGATTTTGAAAGAATTCAAAACCTTGTACAAGAGAAGATTATCGCTGAAAAAGAACTTATAACAGCTACATCAGAGTACCAATCGGCACTTGTAAGATATGAGTCACTTAAAATCCAATTAGCGAAATTACATCTTAATACAGATAAAATTGAAAAAGGGAATTACTATTCATCAATTCCCATAATGGCTCCAGTTAGCGGAACTATCAACTATATTAATATAGTTAACGGACAATACATCGAATCTAATATCAAACTAATTGAAATTATAGACATCAGCAAATTAGAATTAAGACTATCTGCATTCGAAAAAGACTTACAAAATCTTGAAGAAAACCAAGAATTAGAATATTACACATTAAATAATCCTGATAATATCAACACTGCCCATATTTCAAAAATTGGTAATAGCATTAATCCAAATACAGGAGCGATAGATGTATATGCAAAACCTGATAAAAACGCTAAAGCCAAGCCAATAAATTCGGCAGCAATCGAAGCACTTATAAACACAGGCACAAAAAATGTAAAAGCATTACCCGAAACCGCTATCGTTAAATCTGCAAACAAATATTTTATTTATGTTGTTAGTAAAATTAGCGATAAAAAGTACTTTCTCGATAAAGTTGAGGTCAGCATCGGACAAACATACAATGGCTTTATTGAAATAATTAACGCCCCACAAGCCGATAAAATAATTATAACCGGATTAGATAATTTGAGTGTTGAGTAGGGAGGAAAAAATCCACAGATTGATTATTTACTGGTGGCTTACTTTCAACAGAGTTGCCATTATTTTGTTGTTTTGATTTACAGCCAGCCATTACTAAAATTACAATTGAGAATAAAATTACATTTTTCATATCGTTACAATTAACTTATAATATCCCTAAAAACACAATAAAGTATGAGTTTTTCAAACATGTTTTTAATGTTTTTTCTCAAATATTAATTTAACCATCTAATCAATAAAAATCCACATTAAAAAACTTTTACAATAAGGTACATAGGGCATGTATTATTCAAAGTATTTGTTATTTTTGTCAAAAAACAATAAATGAAGAATTTTTTAGACATAAAAACCTCCACTGATAGTTTATTTTCGGATGATGAAATTAGAATAAATGTTGTGTTTTTCAATATTTTTAAAACATTACCAAACACGCACACTATTTATGGCGAATTTAATGTCAATAAATGCTATGAGTACGTAAAGGAGACTTACAATTTAGTCGACAATAGTCCTAATATTTTAACATGTTTAAAAAGTTCGTCAAAAAAACGAAGCAAAGCAGAAAAATATTTTGGGCTTAAACATAACAGAGGAATTGAGATTTCTGTCATCATAGAAGATGAACTTATTATCACTATTAGACATACCTATATAGAAATATTTTACAGCTCAAATATACCTACAGAAAAAACAGATAGCCTAATAAAATCCCTCTTAGACTTTAAAGTCAAGAAGAAAAAGAAGACCAATAAGTTTCACATGATTGTAAGCGAATATGACGGTTTTGGTTTAAGCACTTTTAAATTAAAAGAACAGGATTACAACACTGAATTGTGCTATAATGATGATTTTCACGAAATAGACATTAAAATCCAAAAATTTTTAAACAATAAGAGTAAAAACGGACTAATATTGTTACATGGTCAAAGCGGTACGGGCAAGACCACATATATCAGAAACTTAATTAGCAAAATTCCTCGAAAGTTCATTTTTTTACCTTTGCACATGGCGGAGGCACTAAGCAATCCAGAATTAATACCATTTTTAACTACTCAAAAAAATAGCATTTTAATTATTGAAGACTGCGAAAAACTCATAGTTGACAGAGAATTAGGTAATTATAACAATTCTATTGCGACACTGCTAAATTTGAGCGACGGCTTATTAAGCGATGCTTTAGGGATAAAACTTATATGTACTTTTAATACTAATATTTCAAAAATTGATAAAGCTTTAGTGCGAAAAGGAAGAATGCTCACACGCTATGAATTTAAAGAATTAACAATTG
>JAQVOR010000057.1 GCA_028702535.1 Bacteroidales bacterium | reverse complement strand
ATTTATTTCTTTTAAGCAAATTCTATACTATAACAGATAAAACTCTTAGAATATTTTGTCTGGTAGGTAATTATATTCATCAAATAAAAATAAATTGTAAAACTACCCTTTAAATATGATTATATTTTATTCTTGTTCTTTACTTAATTTAGATTATTTTCGCACAATGATTTTAGGAGAAATAAATTTGTGGGGACTTGTAATACGTGAGCCAGGAACAATAATCAGCGATTTCATAATGGGCTTTTTCTGTATCGCATTCTTTGTTAAGTTGCTGACCAATAGCGACTTTAAGCAGCAGGAGTATTTCGCCCAATTCTTTCTTTTACTTGGGCTGTCTTCTTTTGTAGCTGCCTTTGCTCATGGACTGCATTATTATTTTGGCATTTATTTGCATAAAATTAGTTGGTTATTAGCAGGATTTGCCACTTATTTCCTTGAATTAGGCTCTACATTACTATTTAATAATGAAAAATTCAAATCTAAGTTTATTATTTTTATTAAATTACAATTAACAATTTATATTTTACTTCTGTTTTTTTATGAGGGTTTTATTATTGTTAAAATAAATTTTGTTGTTTCGTTGATAGGAATTTTGACCCCTATATATATTGTAGATATGGTAAAAAATCAAGTAAAGCATAATTTGTATCTATTTTTCGGAATATTTTTGGCAATTTTCCCTAGCATATTTCATAATACTGAGTTTAATTTTCTATATATTTTTAATATGAATGACCTTAGCCATTTCTTTTTGATTTTATGCTTATTTTTCGTTTTCCTCGGTTTAAACGCAAGATTTTTTAAGTCAGAAGATGTAATCCCCAAGGGATTATTGAGCAAATAATATTCATAATGACACTAGTTCGACTGCAAGCAAAAATGAAATTAAAAACATAGTTATGAATATTAAATCGCTTTCAAGAACACTCATAGCAACCTGTGTTATTTTATCAGCAATATCCTGTAATATAAACAACTCAACGCCTGAACACATAGAGGATAATCCTACCCAAAACACGATGACTAATTGGGAAAGCCAAAAATTTTCTATGTTTATTCATTGGGGAGTTTATTCAATACCAGCAGGCGTTTGGGAAGGACAAAAAATTAATGGGTATAGTGAACAAATAAAGGGTCACGCACAAATTTCTACCGAGGACTATCGAAAATTAGCAAATCAATTTCATCCCACTAAATGGAACGCCGATTCGGTTGCTATATTGGCTCATAAAGCGGGAATGAAATCTATTATCATAACAGCAAAGCACCACGATGGTTTTTGTATGTTCGATTCTAAATTCACAATATTTGATATTGTTGATGCAAGTCCATACAAAAAAGATATTCTTAAAGATTTATCCGAAGCATGTAAACGACATAATCTTAAATTTGGCGTGTATTTTTCTTTGATTGATTGGGATTATGAAGGAGCAATGCCTTTTACTTCTGTCCGAAATTCAGACTCAATACCTGCTCTACATCATAAATATAATTTGAATCAGATTGAAGAATTGCTAACTAATTATGGTGAAATTTCCGAAATTTGGTTTGATATGGGCTCTCCGACATACAATCAAAGTAAAGAAATAGCAACACTTGTAAAAAACTTACAACCCAATTGTATGATTAGTGGCAGAATTTGGAATAACCAAGGAGATTTCGTCGTTATGGGAGATAATCTTAAACCTGATTTTAAATTAGCCGTTCCCTGGCAAACTCCAGCTTCAATGTTTAATGAAACATGGAGCTACCGCTCTTGGCAAGAAAGACGTAGTGTAGAAGAAAAAACAAATGAAAAAATTCACGATTTATTAAGTGTTGTAAGTTTAGGAGGAAACTATTTACTAAATATTGGGCCTCAAGGAGATGGAGCTATTGTATCTTTTGAACAACAAGTACTCGAGGGTATAGGTAATTGGCTAAAAGTAAATGGCGAGGCAGTATATGGCACAACAGTAGCTCCAATAGATCCCCAAGATTGGGGACTAATTACAAAACAAGACAAGAAATTATATCTTCATGTTCTCCAATTTCCAGAAAACAATAAAATTAGCATTGAAGGATTTCATTCCACGATTAAAAAAGCGTACCTACTTTCTGATTCAAGTATTTCTCTAAACACTTCAACCAAAGAAATAGGGTTTGAACTTGACTTAACAAACATTACAAACAGAGACAAATATGCTAGTGTTATTGTGTTGGAATATGAAGATGAATTATTGTACACACCAAAAAATGCTATTTATCCAAATAAAGAGGGGGCATATATTTTAACTTGGGATAACGCAACAAAATTTCATAATTTTAGTGGACACGATTATTATTCTACTAAACCTACCGTAGTAAAAATAGAATGGTATTTATGTAGTCATGATAAAGAAATATTTAAAATAAATTTTTCGTGTGATGCTATTGCTGCTATCAAATTATCTGATAACAATAAAGCGTCCATACGTCTCACCAATAAAACAGTAAGTTTTTTACAAAAGATTAATAAATTTATAATAAACCCAAAATGATACCAACACACCCAATAAATTATTTCTTCAAAAAAAAAGCTCTCCAAATTTGGAGAGCTATATATATAGGTACATTGCTTCAGACCCAATAAAGAGGTCTTACTATCTTTAATCATTTCAAAACTGGGGGATTACATCATTCCTCCCATACCACCCATTCCTCCCATACCTGGAGCTCCCATTGCTGCGCCACTTTCTTCAGGTATATCAGCAATTACGCATTCTGTACTTAATAGCATTCCAGCGATACTGGCAGCGTTTTCAAGAGCAATACGAGCGACTTTGGTTGGGTCAATAACTCCAGATTCCATAAGATTTTCATAAACATCTGTACGAGCATTATATCCAAAATCACCTTTTCCTTCTTTCACTTTTTGAACAACCACCGAACCTTCTTTACCAGCATTTTCGGCAATTCTACGCAACGGCTCTTCTAAAGCTCTTAGCACTATTGCTACCCCGGTAGTTTCGTCATCGTTTGCACCTTTAAGGTCTTTAATTGTCTGAATAGCACGAATGTAAGCCACGCCACCACCTGGTATTATTCCTTCTTCGACAGCCGCACGAGTAGCCGACAAAGCGTCTTCATATCTGTCTTTCTTTTCTTTCATTTCTACTTCGGTAACAGCGCCAACATAAATTACAGCAACTCCACCAGCAAGTTTTGCTAAGCGTTCTTGTAATTTTTCGCGGTCGTAATCACTAGTAGTAACCTCAATTTGTTTTTTTATTTGAGCAACACGAGCATGAATTTGTTCTTTACTTCCAGCTCCGTCAACTATTGTAGTATTTTCTTTATCAATAACGATTTTTTGAGCTCTGCCAAGTTGAGTTATAGTAGCATTTTCGAGTTTTAATCCTCTTTCTTCGGTAATTACTTCGCCACCAGTTAATATTGCAATATCTTGCAACATTTCTTTTCTTCTATCGCCAAATCCAGGAGCTTTAACTGCAGCAATTTTGAGTGTTCCTCTTAATCTATTTACTACTAAAGTTGCAAGAGCTTCGCCCTCTACATCTTCGGCAATTATTAAAAGAGGATGTCCGTCTTGTGCTACTGGTTCAAGAACTGGCAATAAGTCTTTCATTGAAGATACCTTTTTGTCAGTAATTAGAATATATGGAGAATCCAAAACTGTTTCCATTTTATCACTATCAGTAACAAAATAAGGAGATATATATCCTCTATCGAATTGCATACCTTCAACGACTTTAACTTCGGTTGCAGTACCTTTAGCCTCTTCAATAGTGATTACTCCTTCTTTTTTTACTTTATCCATTGCTAGAGCTATGTCTTTACCAATAGAACTTTCATTATTTGCCGAAATTGTCGCTACCTGCTCAATTTTTTTATTATCATCACCAACTTTTTGACTTGTTTTATGCAATTGCTCCACAACTTTTGCAACAGCTTTGTCGATACCACGTTTTAAATCCATAGGATTTGCGCCAGCAGTAACGTTTTTCAATCCAACGCTAATAATGGACTGAGCAAGAATAGTAGCGGTTGTTGTTCCGTCTCCAGCATCGTCATTAGTTTTGGATGCAACTTCTTTTACCATCTGAGCACCCATATTCATAAATGGATCTTTTAGCTCAATTTCTTTAGCGACAGTTACTCCATCTTTAGTAATTTGTGGGGCACCAAATTTTTTATCTATTACGACATTTCTTCCTTTAGGGCCTAATGTAATTTTCACAGCATCTGCGAGAGCATCAACACCTTGTTTTAGCAAATTTCTTGCCTCTATATCATATTTAATTTCTTTAGCCATAATCTAATTTTTTTTACAATTTAACCAATATTATTCTTCTACCACTAATAAAAGATCTGTTTGATTCATGATAAGATAATCCTTATCATCAATTTTAATTTCAGTACCGCTATATTTACCATATAGAACGACATCTCCCACTTTAACTTCCATAGGCTCATCAGCCTTTTGATTTCCAACAGCGACGATTTTACCTTTTTGTGGTTTCTCTTGTGCGGAGTCAGGGATTATAATTCCACTTGAAGTTTTTTGTTCAGCTTCTTGAGGCTGAATCATCACTTTCCCTGACATTGGTCTTCCAATTTTAGCCATAATTTTATCTTTTTAAAATGTTTAACATAAATACAAATCAACACTGCGTGATTTGCCAAAACTATGCCAGTATAGAAAAACTGACAAAAATGGACAAAACAGGCAGCGTCGAGATTAATAGTATGTCAAAATGTCGTTATCTGACAAATTTAAAATTTTGTCCAAGATAAAACGCATTTTCTCCGAGAGCCTCTTCAATTCTAAGAAGCTGGTTATATTTTGCAACTCTATCACTTCGTGAAGCAGAGCCAGTTTTAATTAATCCAGTATTTAAAGCTACTGCAAGATCTGCAATAAAAACATCTTCGGTTTCTCCAGAGCGGTGGCTAATAACAGCAGTATAACTATTAGAATGAGCTAAATTTACAGCTTCAATAGTTTCTGTAACTGTTCCAATCTGATTAAGCTTTATAAGTATTGAGTTTGCACTTCCATTTTTGATTCCCTTGGTCAATCTGTCAACATTTGTAACAAAAAGGTCATCTCCTACAATTTGTATTTTTTTTCCAATTTTGTCGTTTAATTCTTTCCAGCCGTCCCAATCATCTTCGTCAAGCCCGTCTTCGATAGATATAAGAGGATATTTTGATGCCCAATTTGCCCAATAATTTACAAGATCAGAAGAAGACATTTCTTTACCGTTAGATTCCAGTATATATAGCTTTTTGTCTTTATCGTAAAATTCGGAAGCTGCTGCATCAATTGATATAAAGACATCCTTACCAGGTTTGTATCCAGCTTTTTCGATTGCTTTTAAGACGAACTCAATAGCTTCTTCGTTAGAATTTAGGTTTGGTGCAAAACCACCTTCATCACCGACATTTGTTGAATATCCTGATTTTTTTAATACATCTTTTAGATTGTGGAATATTTCTGTTCCCCATCTAAGAGCTTCGCTAAATGTAGGTGCTCCAATTGGCATAACCATAAATTCCTGAATGTCAATTTTATTATCGGCATGTTGTCCACCATTTAAAATATTCAACATAGGAATTGGCAATGTACGTGCATTTACTCCACCCAGATAATTATACAATGCCATTCCGTGTTCTTGTGCTGCTGCTTGAGCACATGCCATGGAAACACCAAGTATCGCATTAGCTCCAAGATTACCTTTATTGGCTGTACCGTCAAGTTTAATCATCGCTGCATCAATACTCAGCTGATCGTCCACATAAAATCCTTTTAGATGCTCGTTTATTGTATTAGCAACATTATAAACCGCTTGTTTCACACCTTTACCAAGAAATCTATTTTTATCTCCGTCACGCAACTCAACAGCTTCGTGTGCCCCTGTGGACGCTCCACTTGGCACGGCACCACGTCCAATGACACCTGTTGTTGTATAAACTTCAACTTCAATTGTTGGATTTCCTCTTGAATCCAAAACTTGTCTCGCATGAATATTTGCAATTTGTCCCATAATAATTTATATTAATGTTATTTTTTTTCCAAATATACAAAAAAAAGGAGATAATACCTATCCCCTAATTAAATATTTATACTTACATATTATTATTTGTCTTTTTCGGTATCGTTGTTATTCTCTTCGATGTTATTAATAACGTCATCGACCACATCTTCGACAGCCCCAGCAACTTTTTCAATCTTCTCTTCGGCAGATGTAAGCACATCTTTGGCATCCTCTACAATCTCTTCTACTTTGTCTTCGACAAGTTTTTCAGTTTGTTCGACAGTTTCTACAACATCTACCACAACTTCACTAACCTCTTTTTCCACATCTTTAACTATAGTTGTTTTAGTGTCCCCAGTTTTTCCCTGAGTTTGAGTACTTGTAGTTTTTGTTCTACGTGAACGACGACCAGTTTTACTTTTGCTTTCTTTAGCTTCCAACATAGCTGTGTTATAGTCCACCAATTCAATGATGCACATGTCAGCGTTATCGCCTAACCTAGTACCTGTTCTCAAGATACGAGTATATCCACCTGGTCTATCACCAACTTTTACAGCAACTTCGCGAAAAAGCTCTGCCACTGTATTTTTATCTTCAAGATAACTAAACACTATTCTACGATTATGAGTAGTATCAGTTTTTGCTTTAGTTATTAGTGGCTCAATATATTTTTTAAGAGCTTTAGCTTTAGCTACAGTAGTGCTTATACGTTTATGTATAATCAAGGAGGATGACATGTTTGACAACATAGCTTTTCTATGTGAACTAGTTCTCCCTAAATGATTTATTGATTTGTTGTGTCTCATTTCTTACAATATTATTCCTTATCTAACTTATATTTTGATGTATCCATTCCGAAATTCAGATTTTTAATATCCAAAAGGTTTTCTAATTCTGTTAAAGATTTTTTACCAAAGTTTCTGAATTTCAATAAATCTGTTTTATTAAATTGCACTAAATCTCCAAGGGTTTCTACTTCGGCAGCTTTTAAGCAATTAAGAGCACGTACTGAGAGGTCTAGGTCAACTAGTCTAGTTTTAAGTAATTGACGCATTCTAAGCACTTCCTCATCAAACTCATCATTTTCGTGTTTATCATCGCTATCAAGGGTAATTTTCTCATCTGAAAACAACATAAAATGATGTATCAATATTTTAGCAGCTTCTTTAAGAGCCTCCTTAGGACAAACTGAACCATCAGTATTAATTTCAAAAATTAGTTTTTCATAATCAGTTTTTTGTTCTACCCGCATATTTTCGATAAAATATTTCACATTACGAATAGGTGTAAAAATTGCCCCAATAGGAATAACTCCAATAACCTCATCAATTGGTCTATTTTCTTCAGGTGGGACATATCCACGCCCTTTAATAACATTCAACTCCATTCTCAAACTAACATCTGAGTTCATTCTACAGATTAACAAATCGGGGTTTAATATTTTAAAGCCTGACAAGAATTTACCAATGTCGCCAGCTCTAAATTCATCTTGACCAGAGATATTAACAGTCACATTTTCCTGATTTACATCTTCGATTTGTTGTTTAAACCTGATTTGTTTAAGCTGTAGGATTATCTCTGAGACATCTTCCATTACACCAGGTATAGTAGAGAACTCATGGTCAACACCATCAATCTTTACAGATGAAATTGCAAAGCCTTCTAATGAAGACAGCAATATTCTCCTTAAAGCATTACCTATTGTAATACCGTATCCTGGTTCCAGCGGACGAAATTCAAATATTCCATGAAATTCATCAGCTTCGAGCATAATCACTTTGTCAGGTTTTTGAAACGCTAAAATTGCCATTTAATTATCTTTTATTTTGAATACAATTCAACTATTAACTGCTCTTTAATATTTTCTGGTATGTCTTCTCTTTCAGGAACAGACATAAATTTACCTCCCATAATGTTTTCATCCCACTCTATCCAAGGATATTTGCTGTGATTAAAACCACTAAGGGATTCGGTAATAATTTCGAGAGATTTTGATTTTTCACGAACTGAAATTATATCACCAGGCTTAACACCAGCCGAAGGGATATTACAAATCGCATCATTAACGAGGATATGTCTATGTGTTACCATTTGTCTTGCAGCAGCTCTCGAAGGTGCTACTCCTAACCTAAACACGATATTATCGAGTCTTGATTCCAACATTTGAAGTAAAACTACACCAGTAACACCTCTTGCAGCAGTAGCATTTGCAAAAATATTTCTAAACTGCTTTTCAAGAATTCCATAGGTATATTTAGCTTTTTGTTTTTCTTTAAGCTGAATACCATATTCTGAAGTTTTTCTTCTTTTTTTATTTAACCCATGAGCTCCTGGGGGATAGTTCTTTTTATCCAGTACTTTATCTGGTCCGAAAATTGGTTCACCAAATTTTCTTGCAATTCTTGTTTGTGGTCCTCTATATCTAGCCATTACTATAAACTTTAATATTGAAAATTATACTCTTCTTCTCTTTGATGGGCGACATCCATTATGTGGTAATGGAGTAACATCAACAATTTCTGTAACCTCAATGCCGATATTATGCAATGTTCTCATAGCAGATTCTCTACCAGCGCCTGGTCCTTTTACATAAGCTTTAACTTTACGTAAACCTAGTTCAAAGGCCTTTTTACCACAATCTTCGGAAGCCATTTGTCCAGCATAAGGAGTATTTTTCTTACTACCTCTAAAGCCGTTTTTTCCAGAAGACGACCATGAAATAACTTGACCATCGTTATTGGTTAATGTAACGATAATGTTATTAAACGAAGTATGAATATGAGCCTGTCCTGTGGACTCAACTTTTACTACACGTTTTTTTGCTGTTTTTGCTTTCTTAACCATATCTTAATTATTTCTTTTTGTTGGCAATAGTTTTCTTTTTACCTCTACGAGTTCTAGCATTGTTTTTGGTTTTTTGACCTCTCAAAGGAAGACCTATACGATGCCTGATACCTCTATAACACCCGATATCTTGTAAACGTTTAATGTTTAATTGCACTTCGGATCTTAATTCACCTTCGAGGCGATATTTACCAACTGCCTGACGAATTGCAGCAATTTGATCATCGTTCCAATCTTTAGCTTTGATATTAATATCAACATCAGCCTCTTGCAAAATCTTATTAGCTCTGCTTCGACCAATCCCAAAGATGTAGGTAAGCGCTACTTCACCACGCTTTTTATCCGGTATATCTACACCCGCTATTCTTGCCATATTCTTACGTTATTTTTAATTATTATAAACTTAATTCTAACCCTGACGTTGTTTGAATCTAGGATTTTTTTTGTTAATCACAAATATTACCCCTTTTCGCTTCACAATTTTACAATCGTCACTTCTCTTTTTTACAGATGTCCTTACTTTCATTTTTACATTCTTTAATTATTTGTACCTGTATGTTATACGACCTTTTGTTAAATCGTAAGGTGACATTTCCAGTTTAACTCTATCACCAGGCAAAATTCTAATGTAATGCATTCGCATTTTACCTGAGATATGAGCTATAATAGTGTGCCCGTTCTCAAGTTCAACACGAAACATAGCATTTGATAATGCCTCAATTATTGTTCCGTCTAATTCTATAGAAGACTGTTTTGCCATAAAATCATTAATCTTTAATTATTTAAAACCTCTTCAATTAAACTAAAATCAGATAAAATATCTGCCTTACCTTTTGTGATGGCTATCGAATGCTCAAAATGAGCAGACGGTTTACCATCTTTTGTTTTGATTGTCCACATATCACTTTCCTGAAAAATTTCTTTTCTCCCCATATTAATCATTGGCTCAATCGCGATTGTCATGTTCTCAGTCAATTTAAGACCTTTGCCTTTTCTTCCATAATTTGGAACCTCTGGTTCCTCATGTAAGTTTCGACCTATGCCATGCCCAACCAATTCTCTGACAACCGAATAACCATGTAACTCTGCATGATTTTGAATAGCATATCCCACATCACCTAATCTATTCCCCGCTACTGCCTGCTCAATTCCTTTGTATAAACTTTCTTTAGTACACACCAACAAAGCTTTAACCTCTTTATTAACTTCACCAACTTCAAAAGTATAGCAAGAATCTCCATGGTATCCGTTAACAACTGCTCCACAATCAATTGAAACAATGTCTCCAGATTTTAGCTGATTTCCTTTTGGTATTCCATGAACAACAACATCATTTATCGAAACACATAAAGTATTAGGAAAGCCGTTGTAATTTAAAAAACCTGGGATACCACCATTATCTCTAATGAACTCCTCAGCTAATTTGTCGAGTTTGAGAGTTGATACGCCTTCAACAATCTCAGCCGCCAACATTGCATGTGTTCTCGACACCAGCAAATTACTCTGACGCAATAATTCAATCTCTTCTTTCGACTTAATAAATATCATCAAATAACCTATTTTAAATTGCAGAAGCAGAACCTCTGCCTTTAATTCTACCACTTTTTGTTAATCCGTCGTAATGACGCATTAACAAATGACTTTCTATTTGTTGCAAAGTGTCAAGTACAACACCCACAAGTATCAATAGAGATGTCCCCCCAAAAAACTGCGCAAATTGTCCGTTTACACCTGCCAACATAACCAATGCAGGCAGTATTGCAATAAATGCCAAGAAAATAGAGCCTGGTAATGTAATTCTTGACATTATCGTATCAAGAAACTCTACTGTTTTTTTACCTGGTTTTATTCCTGGAATAAAGCCTCCATTTTTCTTCATATCATCAGCCATTTGCCCAGGATTTATTGTTACTGCAGTATAAAAATACGTAAAGACTATTATTAAAATTGCAAACGTAAAATTATACCAAAACCCAGTGTAATTAGCAAATGCGGCAGCAAAAGAACTCATGTTTTCGCCACCAAACCCTGCAAGCATCATTGGAACAAACATCAAAGCTTGTGCAAAAATGATTGGCATTACACCAGCAGCATTAACTTTTAGAGGTATATATTGTCTAACCCCTCCATATTGTTTGTTGCCGACAACTCTTTTAGCATACTGCACAGGTATTCGTCTTACCGCTTGAACGAGTGCAATTGAAACCATAAAGATAACAAATAACACGACAATTTCAAGCAGTAACAGTATCAATCCACCGCCAATCTCTTCAAATCTGGTAATAGCTTCACCAAGAAACGCATAAGGCAATCGTGCAATAATACCTATCATAATAATTAGCGAAATTCCATTACCAATACCTCTATCGGTAATCTTTTCACCTAACCACATAACAAACATTGTGCCTGCGGTAAGTATTAACACCGAAGAAATAGTAAAGAATGTTCCAGTAAGCACAAAAGCTTGTGGGGCTAACTGAGCATGTAAATTTGCAACATACGTCGGTGCTTGAAGCAACAAAATTGCTATGGTTAAATATCTAGTAATTTGATTGATTTTCTTTCTACCGCTTTCACCTTCTCTCTGTAATCTTTGAAAATAAGGAACAGCAATACCTAATAACTGAACAACAATACTTGCAGAAATATAAGGCATAATACCCAAAGCAAATATTGATGCGTTAGAAAAAGCACCTCCAGAAAACATATCCAACAGACTTAGAACACCTGTTGCGGTTTGACTTTCGAGACCCGCTAATTGATTTGGGTCGATACCTGGCAATACAATATGTGCACCTAATCTATAAATAAGTATATAACCTATGGTCAGAAGAATTCTGTGCCGTAGATCTTCGATCTTATAGATGTTCTTTATGGTTTCTATAAATCTTTTCATTTATTAAAATTTTTCAACGTTACCACCAACAGCTTCAATTTTCTCAATTGCTGATTTAGAGAAAGCATTAGCTTTAACACTTAATTTAGCTTTTAATTCGCCGTTACCTAAAATTTTAATTAAGTCTTTTCTATTGGCCAATCCATTTTCGATAAGAATATTAGCATCAATAATAAGAATATTTTTATTATCAGCCAAAAGTTGCAAAGTAGCAACATTTATACCTTTGTATTCAATCCTATTTCTATTTTTAAAGCCGAATTTAGGTGAAGTTCTTTGCAAAGGCATTTGTCCTCCTTCAAATCCGATTTTTCTTTTATAACCAGATCTGGATTTTGCACCCTTATGCCCCCTAGTGGAAGTACCACCCCGACCAGATCCTTGACCTCTACCGATTCGTTTTCTATTTTTAACAGCTCCTTCAGCCGGTTTTAAGCAACTTAAATCCATAATTTATCTCGTTTAATAGTTTTTAAATATCTTCTGTTTTTACCAAGTGGCATACTTTACTTACCATTCCTAAAATCTGAGGTGTAGCCTCTAACTCTACATGATTGTGTAATTTTTTAATTCCAAGAGCTTCTAAAGTTCTTTTTTGACGCAATGTACTGCCAATTTTGCTTTTAACCTGAGTTATTCTAATTTTCGCCATAATAAACTTTTTATCCGTTAAATACTTTATCGAGGTTCACTTGTCTTTGATAAGCTACATCATTAGCATCTCTTAACTCAGTTAAAGCAAGAATAGTAGCTTTAACGAGATTATGCGGATTTGAGGAGCCTTTAGATTTTGCAAGTACGTCAGTAATACCAACACTTTCGAGAACAGCACGCATAGCACCACCAGCTTTAACACCAGTACCAGAAGCCGCAGGTTTTAACCACACTTTAGCCCCACCGTATTTTGCATTTTGTTCGTGAGGTATAGTTCCTTTATATACCGGCACTTTTAGTAAGTTTTTCTTAGCATCCTCGACACCTTTACCAATAGCAGTAGTAACCTCCCCTGCTTTGCCTAATCCATATCCGACAATTCCATTTTCGTCTCCGACAACAACAATTGCCGAGAAAGTAAATGTACGTCCACCTTTAGTAACTTTCGTAACTCTTTGGATGCTAACTAATCTGTCTTTTAATTCCAGATCACTAGTTTTTATTCTTCTGATGTTGTTTGACATATCTTATTATAGTTTAAGTCCGCCTTCTCTTGCACCATCAGCCAAAGCCTTAACTTTACCATGATACAGATAACCGTTTCTATCAAAAATTACTTCATTTATACCTGCTTCGATTGCATTTTTTGCAATCATTTTTCCAACCATTGCTGCTTTTTCAGATTTTGTCCCTTTAACACTCTCAATATCTTTATTTATTGAGCTAGCAGAAACAAGGGTTCTAGCCTGAACATCATCAATAATCTGAACACTAATTTGTTTATTACTTCGATACACAGACATTCTAGGTTTTTCGGTAGTTCCGAACACATTTTTCCGAATTCTGCGTTTTATCTTTTTTCTTCTTTCAATTTTAGATAAAGCCATTTCTCTGATTTTTACTAATTAAACTTTAGCTGATTTACCAGCTTTTCTACGTAACTCTTCGCCAACAAACTTTATACCTTTACCTTTATAGGGTTCTGGTGGACGTAGAGAGCGCAGTTTTGCTGCCACTTGACCTACAAGTTGTTTGTCGATACTTTTAAAAATTACGGTAGAGTTACCACGTTTTTCACTTTTTACCTCAACTGTAATCTCAGGTGGCAATTCATACAAAATAGTATGAGAATAGCCTAAAGCAAGCTCTAACAATTGACCGTTACATTCGGCTTTATAGCCAACACCCACGAGTTCTTGCTGAGTTTGAAATCCTTCAGAAACCCCAGTAACCATGTTTGAAATAAGTGATCTATACAATCCGTGTTTCGCCCTTTGTTCTTTTTCATCAGATTTTCTGTTCAAAATAATTTCTGTTTCATTAACAATAACAGAAATGGAAGGATCAACAAGCTGACTAAGCTCACCAAGCGGTCCTTTAACAGTAACCAAATTATCTGAGTTTACATTAACTGCAACTTTTTCGGGTAATTTTACGGGTAATTTACCAATTCGAGACATTCTTTAATAGTTTAATAGATGTAACATAAAACTTCACCACCAACTTTCTCTCTACGAGCTTCTTTGTCAGTCATGACCCCTTTATTTGTTGACAAAACCGCAACACCTAAACCATTTAATACTCTTGGTATATTATCGGTATTTACATATTTCCTCAAACCGGGTTTACTAATTCTCTCTAAATTTTTAATCGCTGATGCTTTAGTTACAGGATGATATTTAAGTGCTATCTTAATATTTCCCTGATAACCGATATCCTCGAATTTATAATTTAGAATATAACCTTTTTCGAAAAAAACTTTAGTCATTTCTCGTTTAAGGTTAGAACCAGGAATTTCGACAACTTTGTGCCCTGCCATAATGGCATTCCGAATTCTGGTCAAATAATCTGCAATAGGATCAGTCATTATTCAATTAAATTTAAATTATTACCAACTTGCTTTTTTAACACCAGGTATAAGACCATACGATGCCATTTCACGAAAAACAATACGACTTACACCGAACTGTCTCATATATCCTTTAGGTCTTCCTGTTTGACTGCAAGTATTATGCAATCTCACAGAAGAAGAGTTTCTTGGAAGATTGTGCAAAGCTTCAAAATTTCCATCAGCTTTGTATTTTGCTCTTTTTGCCGCAAATTTTTCAACTAATTTTGCTCTTTTTAATTCGCGGGCTTTCATCGATTCTTTAGCCATATTAACTCTTTTTTAAATTTTTAAATGGAACACCAAAATTTTTAAGCAAGGCAAACCCTTCTTCATCTGTATTAGCAGAAGTAACAAAGGTAATATCCATACCGAGAATTCTATTTATTTTATCGATGTCAATCTCGGGGAATATAATTTGCTCACTAATTCCAAGAGTGTAGTTTCCTTGGCCATCGAATTTATAATTAACTCCACGAAAGTCTCTAATACGCGGTAATGCAACCGCTACAAGTCTTTCAAGAAATTCGTACATTCTATCTCTTCTCAAAGTTACTCTCACACCAATAGGCATTTTTTTACGTAACTTAAAGTTAGATATGTCCTTTTTCGACAATGTAGGAACAGCTTTTTGACCAGTAATAGTTGTTAACTCACTAATAGCAATGTCGATAAGTTTTTTATCAGCAATCGCTTGTCCAAGCCCTTGATTGATTACAATCTTTTCTAATTTCGGCACCTGCATAACAGAAGTGTAACCGAATTCTTTCATCAGATTAGGAACTATTTGTTCCTTATACTGAGTTTTTAATGTTGCAATATACTTATCCATTATTTAATTTCCTCCCCAGATTTTTTAGAATAACGAACTAATTTACCGTCAGCGTTCTTTCTCCGTCCAATGCGAGTAGGTTTTCCAGTTTTAGAATCTATAAGCATAAGATTAGAAATATGAACAGGAGCTTCTTTTTTAAGAATGCCACCTTGAGGGCTTTCGGCATTAGGTTTTTGGTGTTTCGAGATAATATTCACTCCTTCGACAATCGCTCTGTCTTTTTTACGAATAACTTCTAACACTCTACCCTGTTTGCCTCTTGATTCACCAGCATTAACATACACGGTGTCTCCTTTTTTAATATGAAACTTTTTAGTCATGACAAATAATTTTTATAACACTTCTGGTGCCAATGATACAATCTTCATATATTGTTTTTCACGAAGCTCTCTAGCAACTGGACCAAATATACGGGTTCCTCTCAATTCTCCTGTGGCAGTTAGCAAGACACACGCATTGTCATCAAATCTGATATATGATCCGTCCTGTCGTCTGACCTCTTTTTTAACTCTCACAACAACAGCTTTTGCAACTGTACCTTTTTTTATATCGCCACCTGGCAAAGAACTTTTGACCGAAACTACTATCTGATCACCGATAGAAGCATATCTTTTGCCTGTCCCACCAAGTACACGAATACAAAGCACAACTTTTGCTCCACTATTGTCCGCAACATTTAATCTGCTTTCTTGTTGTATCATGACTATTTAACTTTTTCAATTATGTTTACTAATCTCCAATTTTTGTTTTTGCTCAATGGACGAGTTTCCATTATTTGTACTAAATCACCGATGTCGCAGGTATTAGTTTCGTCGTGAGCTACAAACTTTTTGGTTTTATTTACGAACTTTCCGTATTTTGGATGTTTTTCTTTACGTTTTACAGCAACTACAATAGACTTGTCCATCTTATTACTGACAACTATCCCTATACGTTCTTTTCTTAAGTTTCTGTTTTCCATAATCGGCTTTATTTATTCTCTATTAATTCTCTCTTACGAAGCTCAGTTTTAAGCCTAGCAATAACTCTTCTCACTTCTTTTAATCGCTGAGGGTTCTCAAGTGGTGAAACAGCATGATTCATTCTTAACTTAGTAAGATTATGCTTTTCGCTATCAATCTTTTCAACGATTTCTTTTGTGGTTAAACCTAAAATTTCTTTATTTTCCATGAACTTCAAATATTATTCATTAAAATCATAATCATGACGAACGACAAACTTAGTTTTGATAGGTAGCTTTTGTGCCGCTAATCTCAAAGCTTCTTTTGCGATGTCAAAAGGAATTCCTTCTGCTTCGAACAAAATTCTACCTGGTGTAACTCTTGCAACAAATCCTTCGGGAGCACCTTTACCTTTACCCATACGAACTTCGGCTGGCTTTTTAGTAATTGGTTTATCCGGAAAAATTCTTATCCAAATTTGCCCTTGACGTTGCATTTTTCTAGTAACTGCAATACGGGCTGCTTCTATTTGTCTTCCTGTTATCCACGAAGACTCTAAAGCTTTTATTCCAAATGATCCAAATGCAATCTGATTACCACGATTTGCATTTCCTTTCATTTTGCCTTTTTGCTGTCTTCTGAATTTCGTTTTCTTTGGCTGTAACATTACTCTAATTTTTCAGATTTTACTTCCTTCTTTTTCTATTAACGGCATTAGGTTGATTTACTCTCCCTTGTACTTTTTTTCCTACATTTGGAGACAAATCTCTTTTGCCATAAACTTCACCTCTACATATCCAAACCTTAACTCCAACCAAACCAGTTTTAGTTGAAGCTGCGACTAATGCGTAATCTATATCAGCTCTCAAAGTATGCAGAGGAGTTCTCCCCTCTTTAAACATTTCGCTACGAGCCATTTCGGCACCATTTAGTCGCCCCGAAACTTGAATTTTAATGCCTTCGGCACCCATTCGCATTGTAGATGCAATTGCCATTTTCACGGCTCTACGATATGCTATTTTTCCTTCTATTTGACGAGCAACATTACTTGCTACCAATTCGGCTTCGAGTTCGGGTCTTTTAATTTCAAAGATATTAATTTGCACATCTTTATTAGTGATTTTTTTTAACTCTTCTCTCAATCTATCAACCTCATCACCACCTTTACCAATAACAAAACCCGGACGAGCAGTATTAATGGTAATTGTAATCATTTTTAAAGATCTCTCAATTATTATCTTCGAAACGCTTGCTTTATCAAGTCTAGCATTAAGATATCTGCGTATACTAGCATCTTCGGCTAATTTATCAGCATATTTATTTCCGCCATACCAATTAGAATCCCATCCTTTGATAATGCCTAATCTGTTGCTTATTGGATTACACTTTTGTCCCATGAAATTATGCGTTTTCGTTTACTACTTGATTTTCTAATTTACTATCTACCACTAAAGTAACATGGTTTGAACGCTTTTTGATACGATAAGCTCTACCTTGAGGTGCTGGTTTGATCCTTTTTAAGGCTCTTGCAGAATCAACAAAAATCTCTTTAACATACAAATTAGCATCTTCCATACGTTGATTTTCATTTTTCCCTTGCCAGTTCGAAACGGCTGAAAGCAAAAGTTTCTCAATATCGCGTGCTGCAACTTTAGGAGAATATTTTAGAATATCCAAAGCTTTGTCAACTTCAACACCTCGTACTTGATCTGCCACAAGTCTCATTTTTCTAGGAGAACTTGGACAATCACGAAGTATTGCGAAGCTTCTTTTCTTTTTATCTTCTTTTCTTTTCTCTGCTACTATTCTTTTACGTGCGCCCATAATACTATCTAATTATTTATTTCTTTTTACCACCATGACCTCTGTAAGTTCTTGTGGGAGAAAATTCACCAAGTTTATGTCCAACCATGTTTTCTGTAACATAAACAGGGATAAATTTATTTCCGTTATGAACTGCAAAAGTATGCGATACAAATTCCGGTGGAATAACAGAGGCTCTAGCCCATGTTTTAATCGAAGTTTTTTTACCGCTTGCTTCCATAGCAATGACTTTTTTCTCCAGTTTGAAGTCAATAAATGGTCCTTTTTTAAGTGATCTGCTCATAATTCACTATTTACTTTTTTCTTGTTTCAATAATATATTTATTTGAATGCTTTTTCTTGCTGCGAGTTTTAAAACCTTTAGAAAGTAAGCCTGTTCTCGAACGTGGTTGTCCACCAGATGCTCGTCCTTCGCCACCACCCATTGGGTGATCTACCGGATTCATTACTACACCTCGAACTCTTGGACGTCTTCCTAACCATCTTGATCTACCTGCTTTTCCACTTCGCTCCAGTTGGTGGTCTGAGTTAGAAACACTACCAATTGTAGCTTTACATGCTACAAGAATTTTTCGTATTTCACCAGAGGGCATTTTAACAATAGCATATTTACCCTCTCTAGAAACGATCTGAGCGTAAGCCCCTGCACCACGTGCAACTACTGCACCTTGCCCAGGTCTCAATTCGATATTATGCACTATTGTTCCTAAAGGAATTTCGGATAAAAAGAGAGTATTTCCTAATTCGGGAGCAACACCTTTTCCAGTTTCGATAACTTGTCCAACTTGTAAACCATTTGGAGAAATTATATATCTTTTTTGTCCGTCTTCATAAACTACCAATGCAATACGAGCCGAACGATTTGGGTCATACTCGATAGTTTTTACCCTAGCTTTCATGCCGTCTCGATCTCTTTTAAAATCAATCAGGCGGTAATTTCTTTTATGACCCCCACCCAAATAGCGCATGGTCATTTTACCCTGATTATTTCTTCCACCAGATTTTTTATTCGGTACCAACAATGATTTTTCGGGGGTAGTGCAAGTGATTTCATCAAATGTACTAATCCTTTTGAATCTTTGACCTGGTGTTGTCGGATTTAGTTTTCTTAAAGCCATTTTCTTTAATTAAATGTTACTGTAAAAATCAATAACCTCTCCCTCTGCAATAGTAACAACAGCTTTCTTAAATGCAGCAGTTTTGCCCTTTTGAACACCAGCTTTGGTAAAACGACTTTTTGTTTTACCAGCATATCGCATAGTATTAACAGCTTCAACGTTTACTTCATACATTTTTTCAATTGCAACTTTTATTTGCAGCTTATCTGCACGCTTGTCAACAATAAAACCGTAACGGTTGAGTGTTTCTCCCAACTTTGTCATTTTTTCGGTTATTATAGGTCTTATTAAAACTTCCATTTTCTTTCTTTTTAAGCTAAATAATTCTCAAAAACGTCAATTGACTTCTCATCTATCATCAAAATCGATGCCCACATAATATCGTAAGTACTTATGTTTGATGCAGTTACGACATTTACATCTTTCAAATTTCGAGAAGACAAATATACATTTTTATTTGGTTCTGCAACAATAATAAGAATTTTTTTATCATTAATCTTAAAATTATTTTTTAAGCCTATGATATTCTTAGTTTTAATGTCCTCAAATATAAAGTTATCAACAACAAGAATATTATTGTCTTTAGCACGATAAGTCAAAGCAGATTTACGAGCTAATCTCTTGAGTTTTTTATTTAATTTAAAATGGTATAGTCTTGGTTCTGGACCAAAAACTCTACCCCCACCTCTAAACAAAGGATTTTTGATGCTACCAGCTCTGGCAGTACCTGTTCCTTTTTGACGTTTAATTTTTCTGGTACTTCCGGAGATCAGACCACGATGTTTTGTAGCGTGTGTACCTTGACGATTGTTAGCCATATATTGTTTACAATCCAAATAAATGGCGTGATCGTTTGGTTCAATCTGGAAAATAGAATTATTTAATTCTACTTCTTTTCCGGTTTCCTCACCTAATTTATTATATACTGATACTTTCATTATCTTTCTATAATTATATATGAACCTTTTGCTCCCGGTACGGAACCTTTAATAAGCACTAGATTGCTTTCCGGGATAACTTTCAACACTCTCAAACTGTAAATTGTAACGGTGTCTCCACCCATACGTCCACCCATACGCATACCCTTAAAAACTCTAGATGGCCATGAGGCTGCACCTATAGAGCCAGGAGCACGAAGTCTGTTGTGCTGACCATGAGTTTGACCACCCACACCAGCAAAACCATGACGTTTTACAACACCTTGAAACCCTTTACCTTTTGATGTTCCACTAATATCACACCATTCTCCTTCTCTGAAAATGTTTACTGTGATAAGGTCTCCAATTTCGACATCACCAAACTCTTCTCCTTTTTTAATTTGTCCAAATTCTTTAAATTCGACTAATTTTCTTTTAGGAGTTGTGCCGGCTTTCTCAAAGTGACCTTTCATTGCTTTGGTCGTATGCTTTTCCTTCTTATCATCGAAAGCAATTTGAACCGCTTCGTAACCATCAACCTCTTTGGTTTTAATCTGGGTTACTACGCAAGGTCCTGCTTCAATAACAGTGCATGGAATGTTTTTTCCCTCAACACTGTAAATGGAAGTCATACCAACTTTTT
>JAQVOR010000177.1 GCA_028702535.1 Bacteroidales bacterium | reverse complement strand
TATTGAAAAATGGTTTAAAATTAATCCGAAATTATTTAAAGAAAATCCTTTGCAGTTTAAAAATAAAGTTTTATCTTTACCACTACTTAATACAAGTTATCATAAACAACCTTGTGAAACTTGACAATAAATGAAGACACGGAAATTGATTACTACAGATGTATAGTTAACGATGAGGTAGTATTTCACTATTCAGAATATTTAGACATGAATGCAAATATAATAATCAACTCTAATGCAACACTTGTTCTTTCAACGTCTTGTTCAATTAGATTTAATGAAGGATATGGAATCATTATCCAACCAGGCGGGAAATTAATTATTAACAATGCATCTATATCTAATCGTTTTGTAGATTGTGGCTATTGGAATGGGATAGAAGTTATGGGCAGTAGTAACTCCCCTCAAACAGAAGAGTTTCAGGGAACTCTATATATAAATAATACATCTATTACACGAGCAAAAAAATCTATTTTTGCTCATGGCGGAGCTATTGTTAAATGCAATAATACATCATTTTATAATAACAATATGCATATCAAATTTGATTCATACCATAATTACCCATTTCCCGAGCAAATGCCAACTTATGAGAAAAGTAATATTTCTTCATTTACAGATTGTAACTTCAATCTAACTTCTTCATATATCAATCATAGCAACAATGAGCAAGATGTTAATTTATATGATGTTAATGGAATTGTTTTTGCTGGCTGTACTTTTAATAAATCTGAAGATTTGAATAATCTAGATTTTATTAGACAGGGCATTTCATCATGTATGGCAAGTTTTACTGTAAAAAGTTCTTGTACAGAGCCAATTCTTCCTTGTCCTATTAGCACTCCGTCAACATTTAACAATTATGATTATTCAATTTCTTCATTAGGCAATAGTAGAAATCAAATTCAGGTAAAAGATGCATCATTTAATAAATGTAAAAAAGGAATTTATTTTCTTGTTGTTGACAACTTTAAAGTCATAAATAATACATTTCAAATTGTTGGAGATGATGTATCAAGTGATTATCCTCCTTATGGTATTTATATTGATGGAGGTAGTGATGTCTTTACTCTTGAAGGTAATACTTTTGGAAGACTAGTCTCAAGTGGTGGAAGTTCTGCAGGTGTTGTTGTTAGAGACAATCATGGAGCAAACAATACTGTGTACAGGAATACTTTTAATAACTTGAGAACATCAGTACATGCTATTGGAGAAAACAGAGGTGGAGCAAATGGATTAAAAATAACTTGTAATAATTTCAATTCGAGCAGATATGATATTTCAACATATAGTAATGAATCAGATGCAAATTCTGGGATTGCTCCATATCAAGGCAGCATTACAAAAGATGCTGGAAATGAATTTTCCATAAATACTAAGATATACCATATTTGGAATGACATTAATTGCAATAGCACTAATTATTATTACTCACCAGACTGGATATCAAATAGTCGTTTTAAACCAGTTTCTACATATAACACAGTAAAAGTACTTTCTACATATATGAACTCATGTCCAGACAACACAGGATCTGGAATCATTGTTATTAAATCGTATTTAGATATTACTAAAACTCAAATAGATAGTATTGCAGAGACACTAGATAATATTGTAGATGGTGGTAATACATCTTCAACAGTTGCAGAAATTGTATTGGCAAATGATATTACAGCATGGGAAACTTATATCAGTCTGATTGAGAAATCTCCTAATCTTAGTATAGAATCTCTAAAAGAGGTTGCATCAAAAGAAACTTCATTAACAGCACCAATGGTTAGAGATGTACTTGTGTCAAACCCTCAAGCGGCTAAAAGTAAGGAAATAGAGATAATTCTTTATGAAAGAATTGATCAACTCCCTGATTATATGCTTGAACAAATTGCTATGGGGGTGACAGATATGTCACCCAAAGAATATCTTGAGTTAAAGCAAAATGTACTTATTTCAGAATTTGATCAACAAATATCGACTGGTTTAGAGCAACTTCTCCTGTCAGATGACATACATATACACGACTCGATTGTATCTTGGTTAAATTATGCAAATACAGATTTATGGAAACTTCATTTAGTATCTTATTACAAATCTAAAAAAATGTATCCTGAAGCAATAAATTGTCTACAGCAAATTGAGAATCAAGCTTCAATGAGCGAAATTTATGATATTCAAAGTCAAATATCTTTTTATGACCAATTACAAATTTGGAATAACTCTAGTAAAAGTTTAATAAATCTTCAAGAAGCAGATATAAACTTTTTAACAAATTTTTACTATGGAGATGAAAGTAGTAAATCTTACTATCTAGCAAAAGTATTGTTAGTTGCAAATGGCGAAGTTAGCATTGACGATAGGGTTTATGAAACACCAATTATGGAAACTAGAAACACCAAACAAAGTATTCTATTCGATGATAATAATATGATCATCTATCCAAATCCAGTGACCAGCTTCTGTACAATATCTTATAGTATTACAGGAATTGATTCAGATTATATTCTTGTTATTGCAGATGAAAATGGTAAAATATTAAAGGAAATGCAATTAAAATATAGTAAAGATCAAATTATACTGAATGTTTCAAATTTAAAGAGTGGCACTTATACTTGTAGCATAAAAGTAGGAGGTCAATTTAAATTCTCAGAAAAAATCATTAAAATTTAACATTAAATGTCAAAACTTCTCAAGCTATATTTTATAATATTTTTATTGCTGAAAACTATATTGCTATTTTCGCAAAATAATTTTATTCACTTTTACCCGGGGATAAAAGTTTATGAGGTTATTGAGGAAGACGGAGGTTTCAAGTCAATAGGTGTTGGGTACAATTCTCAAGAGGATCATCTAAACCTTCAAATAAATGATATTTATTTAGATGGTGAAATCTATGATAGTATAAGTTTCAACTTAAATGCTGATGGTAGCATATACACATATAGTACGTATTCCATAAATAAAATTGAAGATAAATATTATTGTGTATCTGGCATAATAGGGTCATTTAATGATTATGAAATGACACCATATCTGGTTTGCTTAGATTCAAATAATGATACATTATTTACTAAAAATTATAAGAATATTTTGCCGGGGAACTTTTCAAAATTACTTATTGTTGAAGAAGCATTATCTGGATTAATTCTAGTTGGTTTAGATTATGACAGTAGGGATGCTTTTTTAGCTTTAGCAGATTATTCTGGAAACACTAATACACAATTCTCTATTTCAGGTAATTCTGATAGCTACTTATATCCTAATCAGATAATATACCATGATACAACAGGGTATGTAATATTGTTTGAAGAAACATATTTTGAAAACGGTAATGGAGATTTAGAACATGTTAAGGCTAGAATTATTTCATTGAATTTGGATGGTCAAGTTTTATGGGATTATTATTTAGGAAGTTCTTTAAGTAAGAATTACTCCCCACGAGGAATTAGAATAGATGAAGATAAATATTTTTTAGCTTGGACAGACCCATTTTGGGACGGCGTTAATGCATATAGCAATCCATATACGCGTATATGGACTTCACAGATAGATGCTGGATTACTGTGTGAGTCAGAAATGCTTTATGAATTTCTTGATTCTTCTTATCCCGCATTTGAACATTATATTATGGATATAATTGTGAAAAGTGAAGAAATTTATATTTGTGGCTATTTTCATAACTATCCAAATACAGGAGGATTTCTGGCTAAAATAAATTTTGAACAAGAATTATTATGGTATAAACGATATAATGGGAACGATACTATTGTTGATGAGACTGAAGTAAAAACATATTTTTATGATTTGAAAGAGACATCAGACGGAGGTTTTGTGATAGGAGGAGAGTATATTCAAATGAACAATGGACAATCAACTCCATTTATTCAATGTGGTTTAATTGTCAAAGTCGATAGTTGTGGTTGCTTTGATTCTTGCTGTGATAATTCAGATTACTCTTTGATTGATATTGGATTTGACGAAATGTTAGTATTTCCTAACCCAGCAAATGAGTTTATTTCTTTTAGCATACCCATTGTATGTAAACAGTATCAATGTGACATAATATCTACTAATGGTCAAACCATTAAATCAAATAAAATTTGTGGTAACGAATGTACAATACAAGTCAACGATATCCCTCCTGGTCAATACTATATAAAATTATATTTCGAAACGAAAAAAAAGACGTACATTGGTAAGTTTATCAAAATATAAAACATGAAAACCCTATATCTAATTATTATATTGTTTCTATTTTCAAATCTGACAAATGCACAGTTTTTTCAGGAACCAGTTATAAAGATAAAACCTTTTAGATACGCTATAGCATGGAATCCTAATTTAAGTGCTGAAGTGCAAATAAAAGGCAGCAGGTTTACAATAAGTCAGGAATTCACATACTTACTACGTATAAAAGAAACAATTGGATTCGAAAGCTTTCCTTATGTTTGGTGCAATGGATTCCAAACTATAACAGAATGCCGCTTTTATTTTGACAGAAAACTAAAATACCCAAAAGGACATTATTTTTCGCTTCAAACTGGCTACACATATTCATTCATCGCAAAGCAAGACTACTTTAATATTGATGGTTATCTCTATACAGCAAATACAACTATAAAATATCCTGAAATAAACATTGCCATTGGTAAACAAGTGTTATTGTTTACCAGACTTAGTCTAAATTTTTTAGTTGGGGCACGAACAGAGCTGTGTTATTATCGCCGATTACATGTATTGCAAAGCTACGATTACCGTGAACTTATTGGCACAAATATTTTAGATAAAAAAAATACATATTCAAACTTGTTTTGCAGATTTAGTATTGGGATATTTCTTGTAAAGAATAAGGATAATACAAAGATTAAAGGCAACAATTAAATTCATAACTATTAAACATTAAAAATAGGGTTGTCTGAGTAAGGCAAATATGACTATTTTATCAATACCTACTAAAAAGTATTCCTTAACGCAAGCGATAAAAAACCTACGAAACGCACAATAAACAGTAATATGAGCGGTGCGCAGCACCCAGCGAGTATTACAGGTTGAACTACATTGCCACCTGCCATCTGTTATTTGTTTTTTTAATTTCTATGTATTTTGCGAGGGTTTTGCGTTGGATTGACTTGAAAATTATGCTTTGATGCTTAGGGATTGTCAAACAAACCCTTATTGTTTTATGTTTTTTGAGTTTGATGATGTGTCTTTGTTGTACCAAAACCTACAAATTTTGCACTTTTTCATCAAATTTA
>JAQVOR010000176.1 GCA_028702535.1 Bacteroidales bacterium | reverse complement strand
TATTGTGCAAAACAATTCGGCATATTTGGATGAAGTCTGCCAAAATAGCGGTTTGCTAAAAAACTTTGATGCCAATGGAACAGTAGGAGATTTTTTTGATTATGCTTATGGTGTGCTTCTTAAAACATACAAAAATGAATATATTTATAAAAATGTTTTGACACACAAAATTCTACTTGGCAAACACTCCTTAAACACTTCGCAGATGCTAATGGAATTGCGAGTTGGTAACAGTATTGCTGATGTTGTATTATTAAATGGCTCATCAACTGTTTATGAGATAAAATCTGATTATGACTCAATGAATAGAATTGAAACTCAAATGAATGCGTATCGTGATGCTTTCGATTTTATAAATGTAATCACAACAATAAAACAAGCTGATAGAGTAAAAAAAATAGTTCATGATGACGTCGGCATTCTAATTTTATCTGATAGAAATACAATTTCCACCTATAGAGAAGCAAAATCAAATATCCAAAATATAAAATTGTCGGTTTTGTTTGATTCTCTAAGAAAGACAGAATACACCCAAATTATTAAAAAATATTATGGGGAAATTCCTCAAGTTCCTAATACAAAAATCAATAGTGTTTGTAAAGAAATGTTTTGTCAAATACCTCAAACCGAAGCGCACTTGCTTTGGGTTGACATATTAAAAACCAGAAAGAAGTCCATTGCATTACAAAGTTATATTTCAGATGCACCACATTCAATGGCTGCAAACTTAATAAACACAGGATATAGATCAAGCTCAATTGTTAAAATATCCAATTTATTTAGTGAAAAATTAGAAAAAATTGTTAGATTTGATATTACAAAAAATAATGAAATATGTACTACCCTTATCTAAGAGGCAAGCAATTTGAATTGATATTATTAAGAGATAACGCCAAGTTTATTGCTGATAATAATTTTCATCCGATAATTGAACCAGTTAAAGAAGACTTTAAAGCACTAAATAAAGCCATCGAATCATTGTGTTTATATGGTGTAGAGTTTACATTAATAATTAATCCTCAGGTTGGTTCAAACCCAATATTGTTAAGTGAAATAAGCAAACTATTCGATGGGCTAACACCGATGGGTTTTAGCAACTGTGTCTCGATCGGATATGTACTGACACCCACGACTGACTTCATTGAATTAGAAAACACTGTAAAGAACTTTTCCAAATTTACTTTTACTTTAATACATAATGGATATACAGATGGTGTGAATTTGTCAAAGATAATTGAAGACATGGACAATATTTCTAGGCACATCTTTATTGAGGGTAAAGCTGGGAAATTGTATCAAAGAAATTTTTGCAAAAACGGAATTGAAAGGATTTTAATAAGGGATGGCTTTAAATCACAAATTAAAAACTCATTATATCCCAAAACTGAGCACTTCTCAGACTTACATATTACCTATGTTGATGAACGCATGGATGCATTTGGAGATTACTTAATCGTTGGCGAAGACTATTCGGAATCTGGTGGACCAGCATACTCTATTGCAATTCATCTAACCTATTTGGATGAGCAAAAAGATATGTATATTTTTCATTTTGTGTCTGACCGAACAGATTCTCCGACCGATCCTGGAGGAAAGTTTTTAGAGGCTCTAACTAAACTTTATAAAGAAACTATAAAGCCAAATTCTAAAATATTTAAAACTTCTGCAGTTCAGGCATATTTAGAATTATATCAGAAAGGCCATTATCCGGGCTTAGGTTCTGCAAAGAAACTGTCGATGCAACATCATATTGAGTTAATGGCTGAATATTTAAAAAATCCGGTTTAATATGTATTGCTGTTCTAACTGTTTTTCAGACAATTTCCTTCAAAATCACATTAAAGCTATTAGCAGTTCTCTGGGAAAATGTTCAATTTGTGGAGCATCAAATGTAAAAATCATTGATCCCAAAGAGTTATACGACAAATTTGAACCATTATTAAATCTTTATATCGAAGATACAAAAGGACAAAAACTTAATATTTTACTCCAAACAGACTGGAATGTTTTCACATTCACAAAGTCAACTCAACAAATAAAGCTACTAAAACTAATCTCAAACAACGAAACACGTCTTGATATTAAATATAAGCCAAGATACGAATATGAGCAAAAAGATATTAGGCAATGGGAGCAATTTAGGGAGGAATTAAAGCATAACAACCGATTTTTTCCAAATGGAGCAATGACAATTGATCAAATTGTACCTTTTGCAAGTTTAATTGGTGTTAAGATAGATATTAAAACTAAATTCTATAGAGCTCGCATTAATACTTCAGATAGAGGATTTAACGAAAATGAAATGCAAAAACCTCCAAAAGATATTGTGCTAAATGGTAGAGCAAATCCTATTGGAATCCCATATTTATATATTGCATCAACAGCCCAAACCGCAATTGCTGAAGTAAGGCCACACAAGGGAGAAGTTTTGACAATTGCAGAATTTGAAAATAACGAAGTTTTAGAATTAGCAGATTTAAGAAATCCTAAAAGCACAATAAGTCCATTCTCGGATGTAGAGTTAGATACAATTTATAAGAATATGCCATTTCTAAGTTTATTAGGTAACGAACTATCAAAACCAATCATACCAAGAACAACGAATCTCGAATATTTGCCTAGTCAATATCTCTCTGAAATTTTCAAGCATATTGGATTTCATGGCATCATTTATAAAAGCTCCGTTTCTGACGGAAGTAATTACGTTATTTTTGATGATTCGAAATTGAGAATAATTAAAACACAACAGTACATTACTACTGATGTTATAACTGTTGCAGATAAAACTTAATAATTACTTCTGTTTTATTGACTACTCATATTTTGAGTTGGATTCTTTTACCACCTACCCACCTCCAAATAATCATCTCCTATCCCAAAGTCGGTGGTATTCTAGACATTAGAGACAGTCAAACATTGGCGTTTAATTGCAACTAAATGATCGTAAATAAATCACCTCCATATCATCTGGAACAAGAGATGTGTCTGCTCCCGAAGCAACTATGAAAATCTTTGCTTCAATCCTTACCTTAGGTCCTGCCAGATTACGAGCATATCCATTAATTTGGTCGATATCATTTTGAGTTATGCGACATTTTTTGACTTCAGCAACGACTTTTTTTTATGTCTCCGAAAAAAGTTTTTTTATAACCACGAAATCAGGGATGTATGTTCCGTGACGATCCTGTGCAATAATATTCCAGCCTTCCGAAGCGGGGTATCTGGTTCTAAGCGTTTTGCTTGCAGGTTGGTACATGTCTCTTTCTGTAAAATTATTTACACTCATAAATTCTTGTTATAGGGTTAAACATTCAAATCATTATAAATATCTATTTAAACACATCAGCTTTTGTTTTATCATTTACTCCGCACGGTTGTTCTGCATAATTATTTCTAAGCTAACTTTTATTGCTTAGCTAGATGAAATTCTTGGTTTTTTCGTTCTCTTATCATCCAGCAGATACAATACAATAATCTGATGCAGGATAATCATCACCCTTTTTTCTGTTATTTTGCCATTGTAATGGTTGTAGGTTTGATAATTCATCTCCACCTCCTTTAGCAACTGGTTTAATATGGTCTATTTCCCAGCCGTTTCCATTATCTGTAGTATCGCCATGTTTATCCCAATCAATCCAAGCTCCGCAGCGGTCCTTTCTTGTCTTACTGGAATCGTAGCCCTGCACGACTTGCGCTTTGTTCCAAACGGCTAATTTCGTTTGTTCAGAAAATGAACTTCCATCTCTATCTGAATTGTGTTTTCTTGCCATAGTATTTTGTTTTTATGTTAATTTTTAGGTTAGTATTGTCTCAGGTGTTATATAATGCCAACTGTTAGAATATCCAAAGTCGGGAATTGCATTCTTCAAACTCATCAAACCACTACCATTGCATAACGGATTGGCCTCTCTGAAATTAATAATATGTAGCCTTTTTTGCATAGCAACCTTGATGTGTTTGTACTAATTTTGAATTTTGTAATTTCTTTTATTCTATAATAATTTAATAGTGCTATATATGTTAATTAGTGCTTGCATTATCACCCAATATTTCAATATTTTCTACTTGTTTCTATTAAAATACAAAACCTTTTCATACCAATCATTCACTCTCACAGGGCTATTGTCCATATTAATTATTCCACTTAATATAATATGAACCTCTACCTTTCTGTATTCTGCTCCTCTTCTATCATACTCAATTACAAAAACTTGGGTTGATGCACCCCTTAACTTTTTATTAAATATACTCTCTATAGGGAAAGCACGAAGAAAAGCTAATTGATAATTATCGTTAATTGTTGTTACTTCTTTAGTAAAGGCTATTGTCTCATCATAATCATCTCTAATTGCCTTACTTGCTCTTTTGCCATAATCTTTCTCATCCTCATAATCAATAATGACTTTATAGTTATTTTGATTCATTTTGGGGTTTGAATAATTAACATAACCATTATATTTTACTACATTTTGTGAAATTTGAGCGACATCTGCAGCTCCTACAATATCTACTTGGATTTGATATTGCAAAGTCTCTTTGTACTTAACGATTGTATCGATAACACTATTTAAATAATGCTCAAATGGCTCAGGGATATCATATTCCAGATCTTTATATCCACTCCTATATATACCAAGAGATTCCATGCACTTAACATTTGATTCACTAGCAATATAGTATATATCAATTACCATAGTATGCTCATCAATTCTTGTTTTACTTATTTCGATTGGAGATTCGTCATTCCCATCGCACTCAAAGGAGATTTCTAAAGGCAAAGATAGTGGTGGGATCGTGTCAGGGATACATTTGTCCATGATCGCTTTATTTTGTAGTGAACTCTTAATTATTTCGCAAGTATCACAAATATCGCAAGAGTCACACAAGTAACCTTTAAGAAGCTTTAAATCATCAATACAATTGTCTTTATTAAATGTTGAATTTAATCTAGCCTTAGCTACACCAATTTCATTTGGGGATATACTTTTATGATTTTCAAGAAACAAAAAGTATTTATAAGTCAATTTTTCAAATTCAATATTTCTTGCTTTGCACAAACTATCAATTGTTTTATCCAATTCTTTACATGATTTTTCCTTACTTGAAAAATTCTTTATTAAATCATCGTAATAGGATTCTTTCTCAGACTCAAGTAAAAAATTGAAAATACTATCCATGAAAACTTGATTAAAAACTATAAAACCTGCACTATCAAACAGAATAACATCCATATTTTTGAAAAGAATTTCTTTAATATCATCGTAACAA
>JAQVOR010000056.1 GCA_028702535.1 Bacteroidales bacterium | reverse complement strand
GGATTCCAATCCAATTCATGATTCCAGTTTGCTCTAATTTCATATTCGCCCGGATAATAATACACGGGTTCGGGTTGTATGCCTTTATCATAATTGCCAGTATCCCAGCGCATATTCCCATTATTATCTTCAATTGCTCTAATATGATATTTGGCAGGTTTTAAGTACAAAAATTCGACTAGTCCATTTAATGAATATTCTTCTGCAATAATTTTATCTCCTTTTAGTATTTGTATGATATAGTTTTTTTCTTTATCCTCAAAACTTAGTAAAAGATTGCCATATTCAATTGAGGAGTTGGTGCTAAAACTCAAACTGTCTTTTAGATTGGACAGCCCATTATTATTCACAACAAAACCTTCCTCAATAAT
Source organism: Bacteroidales bacterium (assembly GCA_028702535.1). Taxonomy (GTDB): domain Bacteria; phylum Bacteroidota; class Bacteroidia; order Bacteroidales; family ML635J-15; genus Bact-19. Next base: position 20,464 of record JAQVOR010000056.1, on the reverse strand, counting down.
AATCCTGTACTCAGTTTTTTCCAAAAAATCAGCCTTAATTATGAGTTGTAAGGGATTCACACTATCTTTAATAATTCTAAACTTTTTAGCCGTAAATAGTGAGTCTTCTAATGCTTCTAGCTTAATTTTTTTGGAACTTATGCTATCGACAAGAGTATTTGTAATTAATCGTAATTCCCTATGAGGTTCTTTAATTTTATTAACCGATACTGATATTAAACTATCAAGTATAGATGTTTCAGGCTTTTCAAAAATCAAGCTATCTAATCTTAGAGTATCAGTATAAACAGGATCACGATAATTAACTAATATTTCGATTTTGTCTGAGGAAATGAGCTCTTCGTTTTTAAGCCAAATTTTAACCGTATCGGGATTTTGAACAGAATAAACAATTGCATTTTTATCTTCAAGTATATTTACTTCAAATTCTTCATATTGTGTTGTATTAAAAACAAACTCCAAATAATTAGCTTTTAAACGCTTATACGATTTTATAAATTGAGCCTGTTTGTTTTCGGTAAATAAGATTAGCTCAATATCTGACGGATGATTTTTAAATATTGTCTTCTTTTTGCCAGTTGTATCAGTAAGTTCAACGGTTTTAACTATTGGTTTATAAATACTATCAATAAATGCAATTCCTTCTTCTGGAATATCATACATATAATTATAATTATTGTCTCTAAGTGCATAAATTCGATATGAATTATCTCTAACAAAAGGGATAAGAAATTTACCCTCTTTATCAACTTTTGTTAAATACGCTGGATTATAAGTTTTTATTACAGAATCGGCAAAAACATCGTGTAAAATTACCCATGCGTCCTCAACAGGTTTTTTTGTAAAAGCATCAATTACGACTCCCGAAAAACTAAGCGAATCTATTGCCGGACCAGCTGAAAAGGCATAAACAAAACTGTGAAGAGCATTGTTTTCGTTATTATCAGCAATTGCATCATTAAAATTTAAACAATAAGTTGTATTGGGTTCTAGTTGTTCAGGATTTAATGTAATTTTAATCCCTTTTCCTTTTATAATAACGTCTGGATTTTTCTCTATCGGAGGAGATACTATTAATTTCTGATTTAGATTATTAAGTTTAACATATTCGTCAAATCTAATATAAATAGATTTTGAAGCAAAATTTACCGAACCGTTGGGCGGAGTTGCTTCTAACATAATTGGCGGTGTAATATCTTTTGGACCACCACTAACTGCAACTTGCTTTGCACATGCAAAAAACAAAATTGGCAAAAACGTTAATAATAATATTTTAATCTCTCGCTTTGGAATCATTTCTTTGAATTATTTTACAAAAATGCAAAATTATCGTGATAACGATGTATAAATGCTGAAAATTGTTTCTTAAACAGAGTAAAAAATAAATATATCACAATAAATTATTTGTGAACCAAGGAATCTGAGGTTTTTTTATCACTAATTGATTTCTCACTTTGAACCATGACTGAGGAAGAGTAAGAAATTTCTGTAATACGAAGCCGAAATCACATAATCATTATTTGTTAAAAGCTCCGTTCTCATACATTTGTGAAAAAAAGTCGATTAAGGTTTCTTTAACAGGTCTATATTTTATTCCTAATTTTTCAATACTTTTAGTGTTATCTATTTTAATTTTATATCCCATGTTACGAGCCACCATTCGCCGCTTTACGCCAACTGTTGGTGCAGCCAACCAAACTAAGCATTTTGGCAGGTTTCTATTTGGCAAAAGCAATTTGTCTCCAAAATCGTCTCTAATAAGATTTGCAATTTGAAGAAAACTCTTAGGCTCGGCACAAATAATATGTCTTCCTTCTGCTTCGGGCATAAAGCCTGCATTAAAATGAGCTTGAGCCACTTCTCGAACATCGACAATACCAATTTCGAAATTTGGAACTCCTATTTTCATACTTCCATCGCCGAGTTGCTTCATCAATTTAAAACTTTCGGAACTTATTTGAGGACTAATGCCTGGGCCTAAGACTAAAACTGGATTAATTACAACAAGTTGCCATTTTTTTTGAGTTTTATTAATTTTCCAAGCTTCTTTTTCTGCAAGAGTTTTTGAATAACTGTATGGCTGATGAGATAATGTTGAGGAAGTATTCCAATGATTTTCGCTTGCCATATTATCAGGCAGCTTAACCAAATCTTTATTATCTCCCATTATTGCAGCAATACTACTTGTTAAAACTACTCTTTTTACAGAATCCGATTTATTAACTGCCTCTAAAACATTTATTGTCCCTTGTAAGGCAGGATCGATTAATTCCTTTTGTGGGTCTTTAACAGTATTGGTAAAAGGCGAAGCCGTATGAAAGATTAACTCGCACTTTTTTGCTGCTTCGTCAAAAGAATGTTTTTCGAGCAAATCAGCCTTGTAATAAACAATGTTTCCCTTTAAATTTTTTGCCAACTCATCAAGATATTTTAACTTTTCTTTGTTATTAGGGTCTCTAACGGTTGCATGTACTGTTATGTCATTTTGAAGCAAAAGTTTAATAATCCAACCTGCTAGATAACCAGTAGCCCCAGTGACCATTACTGGTTTTGACTTATTAATATTTATCATATTTTTAAATATTATTATTGAGATTCTGTTTTCATATGGGAACCATCACAAAATGGTTTATTTTTAGAGTGTCCGCATCTGCACACATACTTATCTTCATTTACTTTAAGTATTTTTCCATCGTGATTTACAAGATTAACACTTGTGGGTATAAATAAAGGGCCATTCTCTATTATCTCAATTTTTGGTTTTTGTTTTAAATTTTCTTGCATTTTCGTAAAATTATTATTATTATTTCTATTTGGATCATTATATAACCATGTTAGTGCGTCTGTCGGGCAAGCCTCAACTGTTTTAATAATTTCGTCAGTAGATGCCTCATTTATTTTAACCCATGGTCTTTCTCTGGGTTTAAATACTTCGGGTAACATCCTAAAACAAGTTGTAGCATGAATACATTTTGCAGGTTGCCACCTTACCGTTATTTCTCCATTTGTATATTCTTTTACGATTTCTGAACCCATATTAAATTAGTTTTTATTGTGTATAACAAATATAATAAATTTTTGTTTTTATACGCAGTACAAGATATTTATTAATCTAGTTTATTTTTTAAGTTTTTTTTTACTTGTAGCCAATACACAAATAAAATTTAAATAATCACATATATATTAATAGAAAAAATTGAACAATCAAATATGTTTTTTATTTTTGCAAACTAAAATAAAAACTTTTTACATGTTTGAATATATCAATGGTTATCTAACTGAAATAAATCCTACTTATGCAATTGTAGAGAACAATGGCATAGGATATCACATAAACATAAGTTTAAATACATTCTCCCAACTTAAAAAAGGGCAGGAATGTCAGTTGCTTATCCATGAAATAATAAGAGAAGATGTACACTTATTGTTTGGATTTATAGACCGCCAAGAACGTGAATTGTTTAGAATGCTTATCACAGTTAACGGAGTTGGTGCAAACACGGCTCGATTAATAATATCATCATTAAGTCCAGTCGAAGTTGTAGCGGCAATATCTTCAAACAATGTTGACTTATTAAAAAGTGTAAAAGGTATTGGAATTAAAACGGCACAACGAATTATTATTGACTTACGCGATAAGATTTCGGATACAGATGCAGAAATTAATCAAATTTTTGGTGAGCAAAACAATACTTTGCACAAAGATGCGTTAAGTGCTTTAACGATATTGGGTTTTTCGAAACCTGCAATTGAAAAAGTGTTAAAAAAGATATTAAAGGACAATGCTGGGATTTCGTTGGAGGAGACTGTTAAACTGGCTTTGAATTATATGTAAAACTACTAAATTGATAGAGAAAATTTTTAAATATACATTTTTTGGTGGATTGATTGTAAGTTTGATTTCAATAATGTTTCCGTCAAATGCAAGTATTAACGACTATATGGGTGGATATGCTATTCCAAAAAATAGCAACGAATATGTCGATGATACAATCAAAGACGTTATACTCCCATATCCTATTCCTGAAGACAATATTAATCCTACGCAAAACATTGACAACAGTCCTTTGTATGGAGAAAATCCGACAGACGTACAAACAGAAATAATTTATGACCCCGAAACAGACTCGTATGTATTTGTTAAAAAAGTAGGTGATGAAGTGATAGAAACACCCTTTTCGGTTAGTTTTGAAGAGTATCTAAAATACGATTTTGATAAGGCGATGAACAAGTATTGGCGTCAGCGTTCTAAAAGCGACATTTCCGAAAGTCGTCAAACATTGATACCGAAGTTAGAAGTAGGAGGTGAAATATTTGACAGGATTTTTGGTGGTAATGTTATTGATATTAAACCTCAAGGCTCTGCTGAATTAAGTTTTGGCATAAATATTTCGAGAATCGACAATCCCTCTTTACCTGTTAGGAATCAACGTGCCACTACATTTGATTTTAACGAAAAAATACAAATGAACGTTGTAGGACAAATAGGTGAGAAAATGAAAATCAATGTTCAGTATGATACCGAAGCGGCATTTGATTTTGAGAACTCTGTAAAAATTGAATATACTGGACACGAAGACGAAATATTACAAAAAATTGAAGCTGGAAACGTCTCATTACCCCTAACTGGGACACTTATCACTGGGTCGCAAAGTCTTTTTGGACTAAAAACCGAAGCGAAATTTGGAAAGCTTACTGTAACTACAATATTTTCGCAACAAAAAGGAGAATCTTCTGTAATTAATGTTGAGGGCGGAGCACAAACCAAAGAGTTTCAGCTAAAAGCAGACGAATACGAAAGCAATAAACACTTTTTCTTATCACACTACTTTAAAGAAAATTACGATAGATCTCTTAAAAACTTACCAGTTATCAATAGTGGAGTTAATATTACCAGAATAGAGGTTTGGGTTACTAACAAAACAGGAAAATTTGACGACTCACGAAATATTATTGCATTTGCTGATCTTGGAGAAAGTAATATTAACAATTTACAATCTCAGTATGTAATTGATTATAACGGAGGGATAACAACAACACGACCTCCCGATAATGGAGCTAATATTCTTGTAGATATCGCCGATAATGTTCCCAATGTTAGAGATATAAACCTTGTTGGTTCGGCTCTAATGGGACTAAACATGACAGGTGGGATAGATTATGAAAAAATAGAATCTGCTCGTCTTTTACAAGCCTCCGAATATACTATCAACGAACGTCTTGGATACATTTCGGTAAACTCTACAATAAGCTCTGACCAAGTACTCGCTGTAGCATTTGAATATACAGTTGGTGGCGAAGTTTTTAAAGTCGGGGAATTTTCAAACTCTGCAATTGTTGCCCCACAAGCATTAGTAATAAAACTTATTAAAGGAACATCATTTACCCCTAGGCAAAAATCATGGGATCTTATGATGAAAAATATTTATAATATTGGTGCTTATCAATTGAGTAGCGAAGATTTTTGGTTAGACATATATTACAATAACGATAAAACTGGAACAGAAATAAACTTCTTGCCAGCTGGCAAAATTGATAGCGTTAGATTGCTAACCGTTATGAATCTTGACAACCTAAATACTCAACTCGATCCTTTTCCTGATGGAATTTTTGACTTTATTGATCGACTAACTGTTAGTACTTCAAATGGAAGAATAATTTTTCCTGTGCGCGAACCATTTGGCTCTCATCTTTTAAAAGAAATTACTGGAGGAGATGTTACTTTAAATGAAGAGGCAGCCCCATATATTTTTCAGGAATTATACGATAGTACACAATCAACGGCAAGACAAATAGCCGAAAAAAATAAATTTAGAATAAAAGGTAAATACAAGTCAGCTGGAGGTAGTGATATAGCTTTAAATGCTATTAATATTCCACAAGGTAGTGTCTCAGTAACTGCTGGTGCAGCACAACTAGTCGAAAATGTTCACTATACGGTAGATTATAATCTTGGTAGAGTTAAAATTATAGATCCAGGTATTCTCGAAGCAAGAACACCAATCAGAATTTCGCTTGAGAGTAACTCTATGTTTAATATTCAGACCAAAACTTTATTAGGTTCTCATTTAAATTATGAGTTTTCGAAAGATTTTAATATTGGAGGAACAATTTTGCATCTTACCGAAAAACCTTTGTCAACAAAAGTAAGTATTGGTGATGAGCCTATTTCAAATACAATTTGGGGTGTAAATGCATCATATCGTACCGATGTTCCTTTTTTGACAAAAGCTATTGACTTTATCCCATTTATCGAGACCAAAGAAATGTCAACTATAACAGTTACAGGTGAATTTGCCCACTTAATTCCTGGACACTCTAAGGCAATTGCAAAAGAGGGGAATGCCTATATTGACGACTTTGAAGGAACAAAAACGAGTTATGACTTAAAATCGCATATTGCTTGGACGCTTGCGAGCACTCCAGCAGATTTGTCGATGTTTCCCGAAGCTAATTTAATAAACGAGCTTGAATATGGTTTTAACCGTGCAAAACTTGCTTGGTACGTTGTCGATAATTTTTTCCATAGAAGCACATCGCCAGTAAGTGTCGAGAACCGATCAAGTCATTACGTACGTGAGATATTTGAAAAAGAACTTTTCCCAAATCGAGAGAGTTCAACCAATCTTCCAACCAGTATGGCAGCACTTAATTTTGTGTTTTATCCTACAGAAAGAGGACCATATAATTATGATGCTAACGGATTAGATGCCAACGGATTTTTAAGTAACCCTCAAACTAGATGGGGAGGAGTTATGAGGCAACTGCAAACTCCTGATTTTGAAGAATCTAATATTGAGTATATTGAGTTTTGGATTATGGATCCATTTATCGAGGATTCGATAAATGGTGGGGGGGATTTATATTTTAACCTTGGTGATATATCAGAAGATGTACTTAAAGATGGACGTAAATCATTCGAGCAAGGCTTACCTACGCCTTTTAGTAATCATCCTGTCGATTCAACAGTTTGGGGTTATGTTCCATTAATGCAATCTCTTGTAAATGCTTTTGATACTGACCCAGAGGCTCGTCTTGCACAAGATGTAGGTCTAGATGGAATGGGAGATCCTAAAGAACGTGAATATTTTTATGACAATTTTCTTAAACACATCGAAAACACTCATGGAATTAATTCTATTGCATATCAAAAAGCTTATGAGGATCCATCAGCTGACAATTTTCATCATTATCGTGGCTCTGACTATGATGCCGAATCAAAAAATATTCTTGAAAGATATAAGTTCTTTAATGGTCTCGAAGCAAACTCACCACCAGCAGAATATAATACCGAATCATACACAACAAGTGGACCAACTACACCTAACGTTGAAGATATAAATAGAGATAATACTCTTAGTGAAAGTGAAAATTATTTTCAATATAGAGTTTCGATTCGTAAAGAAGACTTTGTTGTCGGACAAAATTATATTACTGATAAAGTTGAAGCATCAACAAGTTTTGCAAATGATGAGAAAACAAAAGTAACTTGGTATCAATTTAAAATTCCTGTTTATGATTATGATAAACGTATAGGTAATATCACAGATTTTAAATCGATAAGGTTTATGCGTATGTTTATGCATGGTTTTTCGAGTCAGACAGTTTTGCGTTTTGCAACTTTAAATCTTGTGCGAGGAGAATGGCGTAAATACAATGGGTCATTTATGCAACCTGGCGAATATATTGTTGACGAACTTTCTGAAACGCCGTTTGATGTAAGTGCAGTTAATATTGAAGAAAACTCATCGAAAAGCCCTGTGAACTATATTTTGCCTCCAAATATCAATCGTCAGGTAGATCCTATGAACCCTCAAATGCGACAACTCAATGAACAAGCAATGACGCTCAAAATTTGTGGATTGCAGGACGGTGATGCAAGAGCAGCTTATAAGAATGTAAATATAGATGTTAGAAAATATCTGCGATTAAAGATGTTTATCCATGCCGAAGCGGTACCTGGCGAAGGGACACTTAATGACGGTGATATTAGTGTATTTGTAAGGCTTGGTACAGACTATAAAAATAATTACTATGAGTATGAGATTCCTCTAAAGGTTACTCCCGCTGGATATTATGCTGGGACACTTGACGAAAGAGCTCCTGACCGATATATAGTTTGGCCCGAAGAAAATGATTTAAATTTAGAGTTTGAATTATTGCAGCTTGTAAAACAAAATCGTAACGATTTAATGCGAAATGGAGACCCAAATGTTAGTTTAACTCGCCTTTATTCTATGGTCGATGGTGAAAGAAAAGTTAGTGTAATGGGTAATCCAAACTTGTCGAATGTGCAAACAATAATGATAGGAGTTCGCAATCCTAAAAAAATATCGCCAACAGATAACGATGATGGATTACCTAAATGTGCAGAAGTTTGGGTTAACGAATTAAGGCTTACTGATTTTGATGAAAAAGGTGGTTGGGCAGCAAACGCTCGTGTTACTGCAAAACTTGCTGATTTTGGTTCGATTACGGTTGCTGGTGCAACAAGTAAACCAGGCTTTGGTGCAATAAATCAAAAAATTAGTGAGCGCCAAAAAGAAGAAATCAATCGTGTGGACATATCTTCTAGCTTAGAACTTGGAAAGTTTTTTCCCGAAAAATTAAATGTTAGAATACCTATGTATGTTGGATATTCCGAAAATGTCGCAAATCCCGAATATAATCCACTCGATCCCGACATCCCATTTAAGGTGGCACTTAGCGACCCAACTCTTACACAGGAATACAAAGATAGTTTAAGGCATATGGCACAAAATTACAATCAACGTAAAAGCCTTAACTTTACCAATGTAAAAGTAAATAAAACAGAAGGTAAACCTCAAATATACGACCTTGCCAATTGGTCGTTAAGTTATGGTTATAACGAGATATTTGAACGAAACGTAAATACTGTTTTCAAAACACACAAAGCCTATACTGGAGCCTTATTTTATAACTATAATGCAACTCCAAAAATAGTCGAACCATTTAAAAGTGTTAAACTATTTAATAAAAAAGCATTTAAAATTATTCAAGATTTTAATTTCTATTATCTACCCTCACAATTGTCATTTAGGACAAATTTAAACAGAAATTACGGAGAAACACAACTACGAAATATTTACAACTCTTCATTACCACTGCCTATTAGTATTAATAAAGATTTTACATGGATAAGGCAATATGATCTCAAGTATAATTTCTCTAAGAATCTAAAATTTGACTTTTCGGCTACTAACAATGCTCGAATTGATGAGCCTCAAGGTAGAGTGTTTAAAGAAGACCCTTTTTATGACGTAAAAAGAGATTCAATTTTTGATAATTTGCGTAAAGGCGGTCGTAATACACAGTATCACCACCAATGGGATGTTACATACAATATACCTATAAATAAAATCCCTATCTTAAATTGGGTTACTGCTAATGCAAGATACTCTGGTACTTATGATTGGACAGCTGCCCCGCAACTTGCAGACACCAGTATTAAAATTGGTAACACTCTACAAAACGGAAATACAATGTCGCTTAATACACAATTTAATCTGTTGAGCCTGTATAATAAAGTAAAATATTTTGATGCGGTTAATAAAAAATATCGAGGAAGACGATCAACGCGAGCAGCTAAGAAAGAAATTGAAACTGTTACATATGAACAAGTTGTCGGTAAAATTAAAGAGGGAAAGGAAAAGAAAATCACGCATAAATTAAAAACTGAAGATGTAATAATAACCGCTAAAACTGCCGAAGGAAAAGAGATAAAAGGAGAAACAAAAATTATTGATAGTAATAGAGCCTCTTTTATTTCAGAGGAAGATGTTGATGGAGTTACTTTTTTGGTAACAGGGAAACGTGAAAAAACCGAATCCATAGCAAAAATAATATTCGATAATACATTGGTTGTACTTATGAGCGTTAAAAACATCTCTATTGGATTAACTGAAACCAACGGAACAATGTTGCCAGGTTATATGCCTTCAACATATATATTAGGGATGTCAAATTATACTGCAGAACGTAATATGTTTGGCCCACAACCTGCTGTAAGGACTCCAACAATTCCATTTGTAATGGGTTGGCAGGAAGATGATTTTGGATTATGGGCAATCGACAATAATGTGGTGACTCGTGATACAACTAATATTCAACAATTTATGCAAACACATAACCGTAGTTGGAATGTTAGAGCTTCTCTCGAGCCAATCAGAGACTTACGAGTTGATCTTAATCTTACCCATAGTTTTAGCGAAAATCAAAATTTATATTACCGCTATGGATATGACACTATTTATGGAGATAATAGATTTATGCGAATGAACCCAACTACAAACGGTAGTTTCTCAATGTCTATAATTTCGTGGGGCACAGCCTTTGAGTCAATGAAAGGTGACGGCGATTATGTTTCTGCTACTTTTGAAAAATTTGATGAAAATAGATTGACAATTGCTTCGCGTCTTGCTTCACAGCGTGCAAATTATAATCCCGATGATGTTGATACTTACGGATTTCCTGTTGGCTATGGAAAAACTTCGCAAGATGTATTGATACCAGCGTTTTTAGCTGCTTATACAAACAAATCTGCTGACGCAGTAAGTCTTGAGACTTTCCCATCTATTTTAAATGCTTTACCAAACTGGCGGATAACTTACGATGGACTTTCAAAAATACCCAAATTGGCAAAAATATTTCGGTCAGTAAATCTGAATCACGTTTATCGATCTACCTTTAATATTGGATCCTATAATACACGTTTGTCAAATGAGTATCGTGATGTTGACGGGTTTAATCAAATACAAGATGAGCTTGACAACTACTATTCTAAATATCAGATAAATGGAATCAGTATTACTGAGCAGTTTTCACCTCTAATTTCCATAGACGTAACTATGATAAATAGTTTTATTGTTAAACTCGAAGTTAAAAAGAATAGAAATCTTAATATGAGTTTTAGTAATAATCAGCTTACAGAGTTGAAAAATGATGAGTTTATAATTGGTAGTGGTTATCGTTTTAAAGATGTTGAAATTACTATTAAAACTGGAGGACGACAAAGAAACTTCAAGAGCGATCTAAATATTCGACTAGATTTCTCTATCAGAAATAGCCTTACTGTAATAAGAAAGCTTGAAGAGGGGTTTAATCAACCTACTGCTGGACAAGTTATATACACTATTAAGACATCAGCCGATTATGTGCTTAGTAATAGGTTTAATCTTAGACTTTTCTACGACCAAGTTATAAATGACCCAACTATAGGTGTTACCTATCGTACTTCGAATACAAAATTTGGAGTTAGTTTGAGATTTACACTTGCAACTTAGAAAAATTATTATTTACTTTGAGTGATTTAATTAATCTTATAAATAACATTAAAAATATTAAAACAATGAACTTTCCAAAAAATTTAAAGTACACTCAATCACACGAGTGGGTTCGCATTGAAGGCGATGAGGCGTATGTAGGAATTACAGAATTTGCTACAACTAGTTTAGGAGATATCGTTTTTATCGAAATCGAAACCGAAGGCGAAAAGCTTGATAAAGGCGAATCTTATGGAACTATAGAGGCGGTTAAAACTGTTTCGGACTCCTATATGCCGCTTGCGGGAGAAGTAATAGAAGTTAATGAAAAAGTACTAGATGACCCATCATTAGTAAACAAAGATTGCTACGGTGATGGTTGGCTTATTAAAATAAAACTCGACAATGTTGCTGATGCTGATACACTTATGGATAATAATGCGTATGCTGAGATAGCAATAGACTAGTACTTTATAAAACATTATTAGAAAGCCCTTTAATCGGGGCTTTCTTTCTCTTAGTTTATCATATTTATGAAAGATTGCGTAATTTATGCACTTATATTATCGGGTGGCTCTGGTAACAGGTTTGGTGATAATATGCCAAAACAGTTTGCCGATGTTTACGGGAAAACTATTCTTGATTATTGCATTACTAACTTCAATAACCATGCAGATATTGACAAAATTATTGTAGTAAGTAATCCAGAGCACATCCAAAGAACAATGCAAATTGCAAATAACTCAAAGTTTAAAAAGATAACTGCAATTATAGAGGGTGGGGCAACAAGAGGCGAGTCATCTTTTATCGGACTTAAAGAGATTTTTCGAAATGAAGGAAATCAGAAAAACGTCAAAGTCCTTATTCAGGATGCGGTCAGGCCTAACACAAAAGCAAATATTATTAATAAAGTAATTGAAGCACTTAACGATAGTAAAGCCGTATCCGTTGCTATACAAGCAACAGACACAATTTATGTTACCAACGAAAACAATTGTCTATCTTCTATTCCTGACCGAAAAAAACTTTTTAAGGCACAAACTCCCCAAGGATTTGATTTTAATGTAATTTATAGTGCTTACAAACAACTAGAAAAAGTGAACAGATTTAAACTAACTGATGATTGTAGTATCGTTCATAAAGTCTATCCTGAAGAAAAAATCGAAATAATAGAAGGAAATATTGCTAATATTAAAATTACTTTTTTAGAAGATCTTGAACAATTCAGACAAATCTTAAAATCAAAATCTTAAAATTCGTTCAATAACTCCTTAGGATCAATAGGGACAACTCCAGTTTTTTCGCATACAAGTCCGCCCGCTATATTTGATAGGTTTGCAATTTCTTTAAGAGATGCTCCTGAGGCTAGTAATAATGCCGCAACGCTAATTACTGTATCTCCTGCTCCTGAAACATCAGAAATGTCGCGAATTTCGGCTGGTAAATGCAAATTTTGAATTTTATCAGCAATAAAAATTCCTTGCTCCGATAATGTTATCATTAAAATCTCAATGCCTTGATTAATTAAAAACTCTTTTGCATGTGTTTCTAACACATCAAGTTTAATTTTATCAATATCAGATTTTGTACCTTCGGTAAACTCTTTAAAGTTAGGTTTAAATAAGTTTACGTTTTTATAAAAATAAAAATTGTTCTTTTTAGGATCCACACAGGTAGGGATGTTTTTTTCCTTAGCTATTGCAACAATTTCTACAATAAGCTCTTCCGAAAGTACCCCTTTATCGTAATCTTCAAAAATTATAGCATCAATTTTATGGGTTTTAATAATTTTTACGACATTATTAAATAACATATTACTAATCTCATTACCAACAAAATGAGAATGCTCATCATCAACCCTTAACAGATGTTGCCCACCGCTAATTACTCTAGTTTTAACAGTTGTTTTACGTGAATTGCTGACAATTATCCCCTCATCACTAAGGCTTTTGGCGGTAAGTAGCTCTTTAAAAATTTTTCCTTTTTCGTCTTTACCAATAATGGAACACAAAAAGGCTTTTGCTCCTAAAGCACGAATATTTAAAGCAACATTTGCAGCTCCACCAAGCCGGTATTCGCGTTCGCTTACAGAAACTATTGGAATTGGAGCTTCAGGAGAAATTCGATTAACTTTTCCAATCAAATAAGAGTCTATCATTACATCACCAATAATCAACACTTTCATTTTACTGAAAGCCTCCAAATATTTCTGCACATCTGCCTTTTTTAATGTCATAACCAAAGAAGATTTCTTAAATATATCTTTATTGTTTTTTCTTTAAAACAAATTTTATTTTTACTGTTTGCGAAAATTGAACAACAGGTTCAACTACATCAGGATTAATAACTATATCATAGTAGTTATAGGGGAGTTTATTATAAAAAATATTTATTTTCTCATTTGGATTAACGAGGTTTATTTCTGTGTTTCCATTAGTTAAAGGGTCGTAGTTAGACGGCATATACGAAGTAAAAGAAGAATATCTGGCAATAGGATAAGTACATGAGTTTGTTTCCTCCATTGATGTGTAGTCTGCCTCAAAATCGACCCCCATTTTTTTATAGTCTCCTACTTGTTTGCTTATGAGTCTTACGCATTCCTGTCTGATACTATCATAAACTGCTTTATGATTATTCACAATATAATCTACTCTAATAATATCATATATTTCATTTTTTGCTGCCAGTTTTAAATATTTATCAGCATCCTTGCAATCGGTGTATCTGATATGAATATTCTTTTTAATTTCAAATCCTTTAGGGACTTCGACATATTTTTTACTAAAGATCTTTTTTTCTCTTTCGCGGACAAATATTGGTGTTTGTGAAATGAAATCAACATAAATATCATCAGATTTAATCTTACATTCGGTAGTATAAGTCTGTATTCTCTGATCAATTAGTTCAAAGCAGGTTTCAAGATTATCAGATATTTGCGAAAGCCCAAGAATTAATATATAAGTATCGGCCTTAACATTAATTAGTGCTTTTACTTCGATATAAATTACAGTATCGTTTGTACCATAATAATAGTTTTGTTGATTATAAGCATTTGTTTGCTCGAAATCGCTTAAGCCTAAGACCTCATCAAAAAACCCTCCAGTATTTGAGAATGAATTTGTTTTGCTTTGAAAAGCCCAATTCCCAGCTCCCTGTGCAAAAGAACTTAATGTAATTGTCATTATTATGACATAAAGTAATAGATTTTTCATAGTCTAACAATTTAGTTTGACCTCAAAAATAGCTAAATATTATAAGATATGTTTAAAAATCAGAAATAATTACTTTATCACAAAACTGAGGATGATGATTTTTAATCTATAACCGCTATTCTTCGAGTAAATTTTTTGCCAGCAGAATTTTCAATAATCACAAAATAAACACCCTGTGGAATACTTTGCAAATCTACTATAGCATTTTGTTTCATGGTAGTACTAATTAATATTCTGCCACTAATATCGCTTATAAAAACAGAGGTTTTGTTATCTTCACTTATGGTTTGCGTTATTTCAATATATTCTTTTGCAGGATTAGGATACACTTGAATAAAAGCATTTGATAATTGTGTATAACTTGTTTGATAATCGGGATCCCATATTGCGTCAGCCCAAATAGGATTGTCAATAAATGGATTGCGATTATATTGATAATCATGAACCGCATTGTTTCTGTCTATTTCTTTTTGAGAAACAGGATCGTTACGATGCCAGTCTAATAACATTTTTCTTGTCCAGTCTGTAAAATTATTTCCGCTAAAAGAATCGCCACCTGACCAATTAGACATCACATCCATATAACGAGTTGCCGTGTAGAAATATATCCGAGCAAAGTCTCCTTTATACTCATCGGCAGGTTCAAAAACAGTTCCATTATATCCTGGATAAGTACATGATCCAAGTTTTCCAGTGCCATACGTTGTTCCTGAATCGCACTCTCCATAAGAAAAATTTGAACGATAGCCATTAACTTTACCATCTACTGGCACTACATGATGTGCATCCGAAACCATTGGACTTTGACTATTAAACCAACTTTGGGGTACTGTATGCTCTCTATTATAACAATCACATATACTTCCATAATTTCCACATTGGTCGCTACCAAAAGTGAAATCACAAGTAGAGTACATATCCCAAACCTTGCCGTCCGAACGTTTATCAGAATCCTCATATACTGTCCACAGTCCAGTGTACGAAACAACGTTATGACCATCTATAATATTATGTAGAGCTTCTCGTAGCCCTTCTCCTTCTAAACCTTCTGCACTATCATAATAACCTGTGGGAATTTGTGAAAACAAACTTCCAGTAATTATTATAAAAGTGAATGTAAATGTAAATAAAAAATTTCTCATTGTTAAATATTTCAAACCGCAAAATAACGGTAGATTATTACTTTATTAAATTATTATGCAAAGTTACTGCAATTTTCTCAATAATAGTAGGAAAAAACTTATACTCCAACTCATGCACCTTGTAGGCAATAGAAACAGGAGCTTCTCCAGGTTCAATTTTCACAGATTTTTGAAATATAATAGCACCTTCATCGTATTTTGAATTAACATAATGTATAGTTATTCCTGTTTCAGTATCAAGATTTTCGGATACTGCTTTGTGAACAGCATCACCATACATTCCTTTGCCACCATATTTAGGTAATAATGCTGGGTGAATATTTATTATTGCGTTTGGATATTTTTCAATTAATTTTTCTGGAATTAACCATAAAAATCCTGCCAAAACGATTAAATCGACTTTTTTCTGACTTAAATAGTGCAAAACCATGTCCGATTCATAAAAATTTACCCTGTTAAAAACCAAAATATCCAATTTTAGGTTTTTAGCCCTATCAATGACCCCTGCATTAGCGTTATTGCAAAGGATACAAGTAACTGAAATTTCGGGAATATTGGCAAAATAATTCACTATATTTTCGGCGTTAGTTCCTGAACCAGAGGCAAATACGGCTATTTTAACATTTCTCTTCATATATTGTTAATTACTTAATAGTTTTAATAGTGATAATCAGCTACTTAACCTAATTGTTAATAAAATTCTTACTAAAAGACTTGACCATAATAAATCATTTTCGTTAATTTGCATCACAAAAGTAATTAATTTATTAATTCTAAATTATTAATTATGTCAGACATTACATCAAGAGTAAAAAGTATCATCGTTGACAAATTAGGCGTTGACGAAACAGAAGTAACTCCAGAAGCTAGTTTTACAAACGATCTTGGAGCAGATTCATTAGACACAGTAGAATTGATCATGGAATTCGAAAAAGAATTTGAGATTTCCATTTCAGATCAGGATGCTGAAAAAATCGGCACCGTAGGTGATGCGATAAGTTACATGGAAGAACACGTAAAGTAAACTAATTGTTAACTAAACTTTGCTAGCATGGCTTTAAAAAGAGTTGTAGTTACCGGTCTTGGAACACTCTCACCGGTTGGATCAAACACCCAAGAAACTTGGGAGAATGTTAAAAACGGCGTTTGTGGTATAGATTGGATTACACATTATGATGCTAGCAAGTTTAAAACAAGATTTGCTTGCGAAGTAAAAAATTATGATCCATACCAGTATTTTGAACGAAAAGAAGCAAAAAAAATTGATAAGTTTACTCAATTTGCTTTAATTGCAGCTGATGAGGCTGTCAAAGATTCGGGTATAGACTCGGATGCTATTGATAAAGAGCGTACAGGTGTAATTTGGGCTTCAGGTATTGGAGGGGTCGAAACATTTTATCAAGAAGTTAAGGGCTATATCGAGGGTAATTATACTCCTCGATTCAGTCCCTTTTTCATTCCAAAAATTATTTCAGACATCGCTGCTGGACACATTTCTATGAAACATGGTTTTATGGGACCTAACTATTGTACTGTTTCAGCTTGTGCATCATCTTCAAATGCAATTATCGACTCTTACAATATTATAAGACTTGGAATGGCTGATGTTATGGTAACTGGCGGTTCTGAGGCTTCGATAAATGAAATTGGTATGGGAGGCTTTCAGTCAATGATGGCTATTTCTTTTAATAATGATGAGTACAAAACTGCATCGAGACCATTTTGTAAAACCCGCGATGGTTTTGTTATGGGCGAAGGTGGAGCGGCTATGATACTCGAAGAATATGAACATGCAGTATCTCGAGGAGCAAAAATTTATGCCGAAGTCGTTGGTGTCGGAATGTCAGCAGACGCTCACCACTTAACAGCTCCACATCCCGAAGGAAGAGGTGCTGCGATAGTAATGAGAAATGCTCTGGTCGATGCAGGTATTAAACCCGAAGATATTGATTATATCAATGCTCATGGTACGGCAACTCCGCGTGGAGATTTGTCCGAACTAATAGCTATAAAAGATATATTCAAAGATCATGCTTATAAGTTGAATATTAGTTCAACTAAATCAATTGTAGGACACCTATTGGGTGCTGCCGGAGCAATGGAAGCCACATTCTGCATTAAAGCATTACAAGAAAACATCGTGCCGCCAACTATAAATCATCAAGAAGCTGACCCCGAAATTGATCCTAAATTAAATCTTACTTTACATAAACCTCAAAAAAGAGAAGTAAAGTATGCTCTTAGTAATACTTTCGGTTTTGGAGGTCATAATACTTCAATAATTTTTAAAAAATACGAATAAATTAGCAAATGTTTTGTCCTTTCAGCAAAAAATCTGAAGCTGATAAAATATTAGTTAAAAATCTAATCTCAATTTTAGGCTTTAAACCAAAGAACTTGTTCTTCTATAAACAAGCACTAAGGCACGCTTCTGCAATAGGTTGTGAAAACAATCGCCAAAGTAGTAATGAAAGATTAGAATTTGTCGGTGATGCAATTATTAGTGCAATTGTTAGCAATATTTTATTTAATCATTTTCCAAAAGCAGATGAAGGCAGGTTATCTATTTTGCGATCTACAATAGTTAATCGCAAAACATTAAACCAACTTGCAGACGAACTTAAAATCCACGAGTTGATGAAGTATAAATCATCTTCATTAAACGTAATGAAAAACATGGGAGGCAATTCTTTTGAAGCAATTGTCGGTGCAATTTATTATGACCGTGGATATAAGTATTGTATTAAATTTATTGAAAATATCATTAAGCAGTATTTTAATCTTAACACTCTTATCAAACAAAATACCGATTATAAATCAAGGCTACTTCAATATGTGCAAAAATATAAATTTGACTTACTAATCGATACTTATGAAAATGTGGAACAAAATGAAAAAAATCAACATTTTGTGACCGAAATATGCATCAATAGCAATTACATCGCTTCTGGAAAAGGCTGGTCGAAAAAAGAGGCCGAACAAATTGCCTCAAAAAATGTACTAAAAGAAATAAAAACTGACAATAAAGAAAATATCTGAACTTTAACTTATAATGTTTACATTTGCATAAATGAAAACCAAGAAGGTAAAATATACCCCTGATTACAATTTTAAATTAATTGGCATATCTTCTACTGAAGATGATTATAAATTATCGTGGAAGCTTGGCAAAATGTTAAAAACCGAATTTGTCAGAGCTAAATCTTTACAAATAATAGATGCAAAATATA
The DNA here is from genome assembly GCA_028702535.1 of Bacteroidales bacterium. Classification (GTDB taxonomy): domain Bacteria; phylum Bacteroidota; class Bacteroidia; order Bacteroidales; family ML635J-15; genus Bact-19. The sequence continues at coordinate 1,598 of JAQVOR010000056.1, read as the reverse complement.
CCGAATATCAGATTTTTAGCGTTTTTGAGAATGAAGATAAAAATAAGTTTCCTGATATTAGACTAATCACAAATAAAGGAAACGAAGGCTTTTTGATTGAAGAATTAAAAAACATTGATTTTTTTATTATCGTGCATTATGATGAGGCTACCGAAAATTTTGACAAAGAACTTATTAGTACGCTCAAAAAAGAAGAGGGAATAACCGCAGTTTTTTCATTAGAGCCAAGCAAACTTAAATCAAAAGAAAAACTCTTGTTTTAAATTACAAATAGATGGGGATTATAGCAAGGCAAACTATTAAAGGTTCTTTTTATTCCGCATTGGGAGCTCTCATCGGCTTTGTCAATATTGCTCTGATAATGCCTCAAATATTTTCTACTGCTGAAATTGGATTGACAAATTTGCTAATATCTATTTCGGCAATATTTGGACAGGTAGGAACCCTCGGATTTATGAACGTAACTGTAAAGTTATTCCCATTTTTTAGAGATACCAAAAATAAAAATAATGGTTTCCTTTTCCTTTTGCTTTCAATTGGTACACTTGGTTTTCTTATTTGTGCAATTGCATATTATATCTCCAAACCTTATTTAATCAGTTCTAATATCCAAAACTCGCCTTTATTTGCCGAATATGTTTATTTGCTAATTCCGTTAATATTTATCTCAATATTTTATTTGTTGATAGATTCATATAACAGGATTTTGTTTAATGCTTCCTTTGGAATCTTCGTTAAAGAGTTTTTACTTAGGATACTAAACCTTTTGGGGATAATCTTATTTTATTTTAATGTTTTTGACTTTAATGCATTTATCATTTATTACACCTTGGCTTATGGTGTACCAGTATTGTTAATTAGCTTGCTACTATTGTACAAAAATCATATTTCACTAAAGCCTTCGTTTGCATTTTTAAAGAAAAAATTTGTTCGAGAAATAGTTAGTGTTGCTGGATTTGGAATTATTTCGGGTTTTAGTGGTATAGCAGTTTATCAGATAGACCGTTATTTAGTAAACTACTATTGCGATTTAAGTGCTACTGGTGTATATTCTACGGCATTCTTTTTTGGTACCATAATACTTTTGCCAGCGAGGTCTTTAATCCGAATATCAAGCTCTGTAATAGCAGAAGACATAAAAGCCAACAGATGGGATAAAATAAAACACATTTATAAACAAAGTACTCACAATCTTCTTTTATTGTCGATTTTTATTTTTATTATTATTTGGGGAAATATCAATAATATCATGCAGTTCCTCCCTCCAGTATTTGAGACAGGCAGATATGTTATTTTGTTAATTTCATTAGCATTTGTTGTTCAAAGTGTTTCTGCAATTACTAGTGTAATTATTCAGTACAGCAAATACTATAAGCAGCATAGTTATCTAATGCTAATTTTAATATTACTAATTGTTGTCTTAAATGTTTTATTATTACCCTCTTATGGCATTATTGGAGCGGCGATGGCTTCATTTATTGCTTTTATTGCGTTGGGAATAATACAGATTATTTTTGTTAACATAAAATGTAACGCTCAGCCATACAATTATATACATCTTGTTATGATTCTTACTGGTGGCTTTGCCTATTTTATAT
>JAQVOR010000055.1 GCA_028702535.1 Bacteroidales bacterium | reverse complement strand
AATTTGAACGTACAATTACTGTACGATTGATCAATATTAATGTAAGTGCTTTCTAATTTTGTGTTTATCCATTTTTCAATAACATCCTGTTTTGCTTGGTCGAGGGCAAATTGTTGAATTTCCTGATAATCATCTTTAAGGTTTGCAACATGTTTATCAACTTTAACATCTAATCGTATAATTTTCATAACTTTCCCTCCGCGAGTGTTTGCAGATAAAAAGGGTTTAGAAATATCTCCTTCTTGCAAAGCAGAAACGTTTTTGGCAGTGTAAGGATCAACAAAATCTTTACTTAACTTTGCATTTCCGTAATATGGGTTCATAACTTTTCCTTGATTAAATTTTGAATCACCGTCGCTATATTTTTCAACCGCTTTATCAAAACTCAAAGAATCACTCTGTATCATTTGATAAACTTCATTAATTTCAGTTTCAGCAATTTCGAGTTCCTCCACTCCTATTTTTGGTGTTAAAAGGATATGTCTAAAACTCATCATATTACCTTTTTTCTCCATAAATTGTATAATATGACATCCGAACTCTGTTTCAACAACTCTCGAAACTTCCTCTGGGGAAGTAAGGTTAAAAGCAACTGCAGCAAACTCAGGGACGAGGTCATTTCGACCGACAAATCCGAGTTCTCCGCCTTTAGTAGCCGAGCCAGGGTCTTCGGAATAAAGTATAGCTAATGTTGCAAAACTCTCACCATTTAGTATTCGTTCTCTAATATCGTTTAGTTTTGATTTCACTTCATTTTTCTGGTCTTCACTTATCTCAGGAGTGATAACAAGCTCTGATAACTCAAAATACGGTTCTACAACTGGCAAACTATCTTTAGGTATATCTTCAAAAAAAGCTTTAACCTCTGCAGGAGTTACTTTTACATCAGCCGTTAATCCAGATTGCACTTTTTGAGTTAATAATTGTTCTTTAATAATGCTACGAAAATCACTTTTTATCTCAACCAAAGATTTATTATAAAATTCTTCAAGTTTTTTTTCTGAGCCCAATTGATTAATAAAAACGCTTAAACGTCTATCGAGTTCGGTATCAACTTCTTTTATAGTAACTTCTACACTATCAGCGATTGACTGTAAATACAATAATTTTTGGAACATCAGTTCTTCAAGAATATCACATTTAAGGTCTTCTGTTTCAAGTTCATATCCCTGTGATCTAATTTGAATATACTGATTTTCGATATCTGATTTTAGAATTATTTCGTTACCTACAACTGCAATGACCTTATCAATAACTTCCTGAGCCTGCAGGTTTACAATAAATAGCAGAGTACTTAATATTAAGATAGATTTTTTTAACATATTATTATTTTAAAACTACGGAGCCCGATTTAATACCTTGCTCAATAAGTTGGTTTTGTTTTTGCGAGTATTGTTCCTTTTTCTTTTTATTAATAAGGATTTCAGCTATTTTATCTCTAGCTATTTCTAAAGGCATATAATTACCAATTGTTCTATAGTCATCAAATTTAATCAGATATCTTAGATTACCAGAAATATTTTCAAGCGTTGATTTAAAAAGCAGTTCATTTGCATCAAAAACACCTAAACATTTAACTACATCAAGAAACTCCCCTAATTCTGTCCAATCTTCAAAAAAATACACTTTACGACCAGTCCCTACGCAAAAATCTTGTAATTCATTTTTATCTTCAATACTACTATTAAAGAGTCTGTCTCTTTCAAGATAATAAGTAGATACTTCGGCATCCATTGTCATATAATGAGCTTTAACATAAGTTTTGGCTAAAACGTAATCTTGAAGATGTTTATTATAATAGTCTTGAATTTCTTCTTCAGATAGTTTATAATCAACATTACTATATATGTGTTTTTCGCAGTAGTAATAGATATAAAGTTGCTGTCTATAATTTTTAATTTTATTTTCAATAGAGGCTGTATCTGTAAGTACTCTGCGAGCTTCATAATATAGAAGTCTATCGCCTACCCACGCATGTATATAATTAGATACATAATTTGCACTATCTTCGGAGCTAATGTTTTTAGGCAATATTTTAACTATATCGTTTTGATACAAATACTCCCCATTGACCTGAGCAACTACAATTCCAGTAGGTTTAACCTCTTTATTATTTTTACAACTAATATTAAAAAAACCAACAATAACTAAAATACAAATTATTCGATATATCATATTATTCGGCAATTTTTTTCAGCACATCGTCATGTAAAACGACTTTGTATTTGGCCTGAAGTTCTGCAATCCATTGTTTCTCAAGAAGATTTTGATAATCGGCAGTAATCACACCTCTGGCCTCATTTAGTGTTTTAATTTGAGGAGCAACAACTTTTACTGAAGTAAGACTTAAATTGTCAAAATCTTTAACTACTTTAACACTCATTTGGTTTTCTTTAACATCATAAGATGACAATATTTTATCAACTTCATGCTTTGCCCCTTTTTCACATAATTCGTGTTTTATCAAAACAACTGCACTAGTATCTTTTTTATTAAGCTTTGCCAATAACTTTTCTTCGGACCACGATTTTGAGATATATTTCCCTAATGTATTTAATGTTTTTTCATCTTTACATTGATATTGGTTGACATTATATCTATACGCCCAACTATATTTTTCTTTATTTGAGTTATAAAAGTTCTCAAGACCAGTTGTGTCAGTAATTGCTTTTGACCAAACAGTTTTATCGGTAAGTTCGAAAAGCAAAATGCCATCGTGATACTCTTTAATAAGATACTTAAATGCTGGATACTTATCTTCGAGTATATCTTCTTCGTACATCATAATCATTTTATTTACAAAGTTATCAAAAGCTTGATCAACAAATATATCAATGTTTTGTGGGTTTTGTTTTCTGTTAAACTTCATTAAGTAGTTCACAAAATCTTTTTGATTATAATCTTTGTCAGAAAAACTAAGTAGCTTAGCAGTCAAGTCAAGATTTTCGTCAACTTTCCAAGTCCCCTCAAAAATAGAGTCTGTAACAATTTTATAAAGAGGCTTAATATTCTCTTTGTACTCAACTACGTTATATTCAGCTTTAAGAGTTTTAATTACAGATTCTCTACTGCGCGAAGTTCTTGCACTATTAGAAATTTTTGATTTGATGTCGTGTTTTACTTGGTCAAAAGGTTTAATGGGTTCAATTTCTAACAATTTTATTAAGTGATAGCCATAATTTGTTTTTAATATTGGTGCTAAATCGCCTGGTTTTTCTAATTCAAAAACTGCATTTTCGAATTCTTTAATCATTTTTCCACCAACAGTAATCCATCCTAGTTCTCCGCCTTTTTCGGCAGTACGACGATCTTGACTATGTTCTTTGGCGATTTCAGCAAAATCTGCACCGTCTTCGATTTTTTTCTTCAGATCGGCAATATCTTCTTGCGCCTTTTTATCAAGATTCGAACCCGAACCCTGGGGCACAATCATCATAATATGAGCAACTTTATAAGCTCCTTTAGCAGGTCGTTTATCATTGACCATTAATATATGGTATCCAAAACGTGTGCGAAAAGGTTTAGAGAACTCCCCAACTCTTGTCTCATACATATAACTTTCAAATTCGTAAACCAATCCAAAAACAGTACGGTATCCGAGATTACCATCATTATGGGTTATCGACTCATCTTGTGAATGTTCTTTGGCAAGTTTGACAAAATCTCCACCTTTTTTAAGTTTGTTATAAACTTGATTGATTTTATCCCATGCTATTAGTGTATCTTTGGGGCTTGCATTATCATCAAGTTTGATAAGAATATGACTTATCGAAACATCATATTTCATTCTTTCGTAAGCTTCAGCGATTAACTCGTCCTCGACCTTTTTATCAGTAAGATAAGGTTGAGCAAGTTGCGACCTGTACCCTGAAAGCTCCTGTTTAAAAGCACGAGTTGTATCTAATCGCAAGACTTGGGCTTCGTGTACTTTAAGTTTAAAATTTATGAACAAATCCATATATTCTTTCATTGCCTCATAACTCATTGCATCTACATCAGTATTGTTTTTTTTGTAAATGTGTAAAAACTCTTCGGCATTAACTTTCTCATCATCAATCTCTAGTAATATTCTCTCCTGAGCAAATGCAGGAGTTAATAAACATAATGCAAATAATCCAATTAATAAATTTTTCATCGTTATAATAGTTTTATGTTTGACATATAATAATTAATCCATTCTTGAGTAATTTGGTGCTTCGCGGGTAATAGTTACATCGTGAGGATGATTTTCTGTTACGCCATTTGATGTAATGCGAACAAACCGTGATTTATTGTGCAAGTCCTCAATATTTTTTGCTCCACAATAACCCATTCCCGCTTTTAATCCGCCAATTAGTTGATAAACAATTTCATTTATATTTCCTTTAAATGGTACGCGTCCTGAAATTCCTTCTGGTACAAGTTTTTTAATATCATCTTCCATATCTTGGAAATATCTATCTTTAGAGCCTAATTGCATAGCCTCAACCGATCCCATTCCGCGATAAGATTTGAATTTACGTCCATTAAAGATTATTGTTTCGCCAGGAGCCTCTTCGCTTCCAGCAAAAAGTCCACCTGCCATTATAGAGTTTGCACCAGCAGCAATAGCTTTAACGATATCTCCCGAATATCTTATACCACCATCAGCAATTACAGGTACGCCCGTTCCTTTTAAAGCATCAGCTACATTCATAATAGCCGATAATTGTGGAACGCCTACACCAGCAACAACTCTTGTAGTACATATTGAACCAGGACCAATTCCGACTTTAACAGCATCTGCTCCATTTTCGACCAAAAGTTTTGCAGCTTCGGGAGTTGCGATATTCCCGACAACAATATCTACATCCTTATACCTTTTTTTAACTTCCTTTAATATTGTATTAACATTTTTTGTATGTGCGTGAGCGGTATCTATAACCAAAGCATCAACCCCAGCATTTACAATAGCTTCCATTCTTTGCAAACTATCGCCGCTAATACCGACGGCAGCAGCGACCCTAAGTCGTCCATGTTCATCTTTGCATGATAAGGGACAGTCAGTTGCTTTAGTAATATCTTTATATGTTATTAAGCCAACAAGTTTATTGTTTTTATCAACGACAGGCAGTTTTTCTATCCTGTGTTTCATAAAAATATCTTTTGCATGATCGAGATCTATACTTTGGTCAGTTTTAATAATATTGTTCGCAGTCATAATTTCTGTAACAGGCTTTTTCATATCAGTTTGAAAGCGCATATCCCTACTTGTAACAATTCCCAACAATATATTGTGCTTATCAACAACAGGAATCCCTCCAATATTATATTTTTCCATAATTCGCCAAACATCGCCAACAGTTCCCGAAATATCAATTGTAACAGGATCTAATATCATTGCATTTTCGGCTCTTTTTACTTGTTTAACGTGCCAAGCTTGATTTTCGATGCTCATATTTTTATGAATTACACCAATTCCGCCCTCACGTGCAATGGCAATCGCCATTTTACTGTCAGTTACAGTATCCATAGCAGCTGTTACAATTGGAGTATTTAACAAAATATTTCGCGAAAAAGCTGTCTGTAAGTTTACCTGCGAAGGCAAAACTTCACTATACGCAGGTATAAGAAGCACATCGTCAAATGTGAGACCTTCGAGAACAATTTTACTATTTTCTTTCATGCTAAAAATTATTGTTATAAAATTTTACGAAAATACAATATTTTATAAGTCTATCAAAGACTTTTTTTTTAAATTTGTATAATTACAATATTTTTATTTTGAGTGATTTTAAAAACATACTATTAAAATACTGGGGTTACGATAAATTTCGAGAGCCACAGGAAGAGATAATTGAATCTATTGCAGATGGCAAAGACACTCTCGGACTTATGCCTACTGGAGGTGGTAAATCAATTACATTCCAAGTATTTAGTTTGTCACGTCCAGGAGTTTGCCTTGTTATAACACCACTTATAGCATTGATGAGAGATCAAGTAGAGAATTTACAAAAACGAAAAATTAAAGCAAGTGCTATTTATAGTGGAATGACTAAAAATGAAATCGAAATTGCTTTAAACAATGTAATTAATGGTGATTATAAATTTTTGTATCTGTCGCCAGAGAGGTTAAAAAACTTTTATTTTAATGCTCGCCTCAAAGATATGAATGTAAATCTTATCTGTGTTGACGAATCGCATTGTATATCTCAATGGGGATATGATTTTAGACCAGCGTATCTTGAAATTGCAGAAATTCGCGAACAACTCCCAGATGTGCCGATACTTGCCTTAACGGCTACAGCCACTCCCGAAGTAGTTGAAGACATCCAGGAAAAATTACATTTTAAAGAAAAAAATGTTTTACAAAAAAGTTTTGAGCGTAAAAACTTAATTTATTATGTAATAAATACCGAAGATAAAATACGTCAACTTTTTAAACTTGTAACAAAAATTGAAGGCAGTACAGTTGTATATGTAAGAAATAGACGAAAAACTCGGGAATATGCAGCATTATTACAAAAATACCGATTCTCAGCAGATTATTACCACGCTGGAGTAGATGCAAAAGTTCGTGCCGAGAAACAAACCGCATGGCAATTAGGAAAAATCAGAATAATGGTATGTACCAATGCTTTTGGAATGGGCATAGATAAATCTGATGTCAGATTAGTCGTTCACATGGATCTTCCCGATTCCTTAGAAGCATACTTTCAAGAAGCTGGCAGAGCAGGACGAGATGGAAAAAAAGCTTGGGCATTTTTATTATCAAACAACTCTGATAAAGCTCAAATTAAAAAAAATATTACAATGGCTTTTCCTGAGTTAAAAGTTGTCATAAACATATATAACTCAATTTGTAATTACTTAAACATTACTCTTGGAGCTGCCCGCGATGCTGAATTTCCTTTCGATATTTATGATTTCGCTAAAAAATTTAAAGTAAATGTGCTGACAACATATAACTCACTTAAAATTCTACAATCTACTGGGCTAATTTCTTATGCAGAAGATGCCAATTCGACTTCAAGAATTATTTTTACTGTAAATCGTGAAGATTTATATCGTTTTCAAATCGAGAACCAAAAATTAGATGATTTTATAAAACTAGTTTTACGAACATACACAGGTGTTTTTACTGACTATATCCATATTAGCGAAGATTATCTTGCAAAAAAGGCAAGTGTAAAAACCGAAACTATCATAAATTTACTCAAAATATTGCAGCAGTATAAAATTATCAAATATATACCTCGCATACAAAAACCGATTATACACTTTGCATCAGAACGACTTGAAGAAAAAGCAATCCGCTTTGACAAAAAAGACCTTGAAACTCAAAAAACAAGAACTCTTAGTAGGTTAGAATCAATGCTGCTATACGCCACAAGCACTAATAAATGCAGAAGTCAGCAATTATTGGCATACTTTGGAGAAAAAGATACTGTTCGCTGCGGCAATTGCGATGTATGTACACGCCGAAACACTCTTGAATTAAATAAGTATGAATTTGATATTATTTTAGAACAAATCAAAAATATAATTAACTTAGAGCCATGTTTATTAAATGATATGATTGAGAAAATCGAATTTGACGAATCAAAAATTATAAAAGTTGTACAGTGGCTATTCGAAAACAAAAAAATAAAATATGATAAAAAACAAAGATTACAGTGGATTCAAGAATAATATTAAAGCATCTATTACATTACTTGCTTTTATTGCAGCATTTGGTTTTATAAGTTCATGCACACCTGAAGAAGTTGCTGATTCAAAAGATGTTAACCAAGCCAAAATACATCAAGCATATTGGGTTTCTTATGATGCAGGAGAGAATAACTATTATAATATTGAGGCTCAATTTCGTTTCGGGGGAGCAAATGGAACCACACTTAGTTTGTCGGAACCAAGCACCGTTACTGTGAATAAACAAGAAATGAAAGAGAATTTAGATACGTTTCGTGGGTGCTACTATAAGACTAAATTGCAAAATATAACAGATTGTATTTTTACTTTTAAAGATACTGAAAACAAAGAATACATTAATAAATGCCTTATTCAAAAAGTAGAACTAAAACCAATAAAACAAATTGAAACTGATGCAAATTATGAGATTGAATGGATAGGTATGCCAGTTTCTCAAAAAGAAGAGGTTTTTGTTGTAATTGAAGACCAAGAGAATAATACTGTCATAGTTTCAACCACAATTGTAGGTAGCGAAACAGTAAAACTTAAATCTAAAGACATGCCAGACCTTATTGAAGGTAAAGGTCAAATACATGTTTACAGAACATGGGATTCGAGCCTACAACAAGCAGCCGATGACGGAGGTAAAATTTATTCTGAATATAAATCAAAAAAACAATCTATTGATATTGTTACAAATAAAGAAATTACTAAATTATGAAAAAAACTAGCTTACTAATATTATTAATTATAGCAGGTTTATCACAAATATTTATATTTTGCGGTAAAACCGATACAGATGAAGAGTGGGAACAAAACATTAAAGCATTTTGGGTGCCTGTAAATGCGGAATACCAAATTATGGTTGATATGCCATCATATCTATTTCTTGACGATAATAGAGGAGCTTCATTTTATACAAGTTTTGAGCTGGCAGATAGTTTTAACTGGGAAATATTACGAGGTCAATTAAAAATATATTATGACGAGTCTCCCTCATATTATTACGGTTATGACAAATACAATAGCAGATATCTTTTCAGGATAAAATCCTTTAATGATACCATAATAGACGTAGTTCAATATCTTAATTCGGGTTTTCAAAAAGATTATTATTTTCTTAAAAGTGACTTACTGGATCCAGATGAAGATTTTTAAGGTGTTATTACGAGCCGTTGGCATCATTGCGAGGGCGTAAGCGAAATAGCCTGCCCAAGCGTCATTATGATGACTACCATTCAGAAATTTCATCATATAAATCATTCCAATCAGGATTAACAGCATTTATTAAAGTTTCTTTTTTCTTTCTTGACCCTGCCTTTATTTGTTTTTCTCTTGCAATAGCTTCTACTATACTGTGAAAGACTTCATAATAAACAAGATGTTCAATGTTATATCGTGCAGTAAACGAATCTTTATATAAATGATTTTTATGTTCGTACACTCGTTTTTTTAAATTAGAAGTAACGCCAACATATAGAGTCGTTTTATTCTTATTGGTTAAAATATATATACATCCTCCTTTTTTCATTGTTTTATTGTTTATTTTAATCGACATTGCGAGGGCGTAAGCGAAATAGCCTGCCCAAGCGTCATTGGGAGGGCGTAGCCCGAAGCAATCTGTTCACAAATTGACAGATTGCTTCGCCTGCGGCTCGCAATGACGGGTGTGTCTGCGGCTCGTAATGACGGGTGTGTCTGCGGCTCGTAATGACGGGTGCGACTGTGCCCTCGCAATGACGGTTAGGTTATCAAAATTATAAAGTTTTTTAAATTCAGCATAATATTTTAAATCAATAATTAATGGCAAATTTAAATAATCCAAACGAATTTTGAAATTAAAAAATCACAAACTATGCAAAATTCCAAATTCTTTTATTGTTTATTTTAATCGACATTGCGAGGGCGTAAGAGGAATAGCCTGCCCAAGCGTCATTGGGAGAGCGTAGCCCGAAGCAATCTGTTCACAAATTGACAGATTGCTTCGCCTACGGCTCGCAATGACGGGTGTGCCTACGGCTCGCAATGACGGGTGTGCCTGCGGCTCGTAATGACGGGTGTGCCTGCGGCTTGCAATGACGGATGCAACTACGCCCTCGCAATGACGGCACTATAACCACCACCACTCAGGAATTTCATCAAACTCAGGTTTTAAGTGCAGTAAAACAGAAGAATGTGCAAAGTTTATCAGGTATTTTGGTATTATTTGTTCTTAATTTCAAATATTTACAAGTATTATGTTTTAAAATACCTCTTTTATTAATAATATTCCCATAATTTTCATTAATATTGTCAAAACATAAAATTTAGATAAAATGAAAACACCGGTAGATGTAAACATAGTTAATTCAGAAATAGAAAGTTCGGGATTAAAAGATCTTGGTAAAGCTACAATAAGAGAAATTGTAGGATTAGTAAATCGCATACAATCAAAATCGGGTGTAAATTTTATGCGTATGGAAATGGGCGTACCAGGTTTAAAACCTCCGCAAGTTGGCATTGAAGCAGAAATAGAAGCTCTAAATAGAGGGGTTGCCTCCGATTATCCTATGGTTGATGGTGTATCGGCATTAAAAGAAGAATCCTCCAAATTCATCAAAAACTTTATTGGAATTGACATTTCCCCAACCTCTTGTATCCCAACAGTTGGAGCAATGCAAGGAGCTTATGCTACTTTCTTATTATGTGCAAACTTAGACCCAGTAAAAGATACTGCATTATTTATCGACCCAGGCTTTCCAGTGCAAAAACAGCAGTTTAAAGTTATGGGACACAAATTCGATAGCTTTGACGTTTACGATTATCGTGGTGCAGCTTTACACGACAAACTTGAATCATTCTTAAAAAAAGGGAATATAAATTCGATAATTTACTCAAACCCTAATAATCCAAGTTGGATTTGCTTAACAGAAGCTGAGCTTAAAATTATTGGAGATTTGGCAAATAAATACGATGTTATAGTTATCGAAGACCTCGCATATATTGCAATGGACTTTAGAAAAGACCTTTATCATCCAGGCAAACCACCTTATCAAGCATCAGTAACAAAATATACCGACAATTACATTTTATTAATTTCAGGCTCAAAAGCATTTAGCTATGCCGGACAAAGAATTGCAGTAACAGCAATATCCGACAAAATATTTAATCGCAGCTATCCGCCTTTAAAAGAACGTTTTGGAAGCGATTTATTTGGATACACCTTTGTTTTACGCATTATTTACGCATTAAGCTCTGGAGCAGGACACTCGACACAATACGGAATGGCGGCGATGTTAAAAGCTGCTAACGAAGGACGTTTCAACTTTATCGAAGAGGTCAAAGAATATGGCGAAAGAGCTAAAATTATGAAAAAAATGTTCTTAGATGCAGGCTTTAAAATAGTTTATGATAAAGATCTTGACGAAGATATTGCCGATGGATTTTATTTTACAATATCATATCCCGGAATGAGCGGAGGTGAACTTGTAAAAGAACTTCTATATTATGGAATTAGTGCAATTTCGTTAGATAATACAGGAAGTACACGCAGCGAAGGCTTGAGAGCTTGTGTTTCGCAAATAAACACAGCTAAAATGCCAATACTATTCGAAAGAGTTAATGCTTTCAAAAACAATCACAATAAATAATGGCACTCAAAATAAAAAATGGCTATCAAAATATTGATGATGTTTTACAGAAATTAAATGAACATTATCCAAACTTAAAAATAAAACAAGCAAATAAATCAACTGTAGTTATTCCTAATGGAAAGATTTCTTCGGTTGTAAGAATAAAAAACAAGCATATTACCGTACATGGTGATATTAATTTACGACATACATTAAATCTAATTTTATTTATAATTTGCATTTTACTTGGAATATTTGGCGTTGGTTTATTATTAGTAATACTTTGGATAGTTTATGCAAAACAAATAAAAAAATTCAAAAACGAGGTTTATAATGTCCTATCCTAAACTAAAAATTGATAATTATTTAAAGATTTTTAAAGATTACACCGAAACATTTTTATCTAAAGACATAGATGATAATACAAAAACAAATCTAAAACTAAAGCAAGACCACAGTTTACGTGTATTTAAAAATGCTGAAGCCATTGCGAAATCGCTCAATCTTGATGATAAAAATCTTTTTATTGCTCAATTATGTGGATTGTTTCATGATATTGGCAGATTTGAACAATTTACTAAATATAAAACTTTTAAAGATGAAGTCTCACTATATCACGGAGCTTTAGGCGAGAAAATCCTAAGAAAAGAGAAATTTATTGAAGCGGAATCACTTGATATCCAAAACATTGTGTACGATGCTGTTTACAATCACGGTTTAATTGCCATAGAACGAGAAAATCCGTCTTCTCTCCTATTTTCAAAAATCACTCGAGATGCTGACAAAATCGACATCTTTCGCATCGTTGCAAAATATTATCGCAAAAGTGGACCTCGCAATATCGCTCTCGAATATGGACTCAAAAACACTCCTACTATTTCGGATGTGGTAATGGCAAAATTCAAAACACAAGAACTTATAAATAAAGATGAACTACAAACTTTAAATGATTTTAAAACAATGCAGCTTGCCTGGATATTTGATTTGAATTTTCCATTTACAAAAGAAAAAATCATTGAACAAGGGCATCTGAATATAGTATTAGATAGTATTAACGCTCCTGAACAAGGTGAAATACTAAGAAAATTAATATTTGCATCTATCAATAATTAGTTTGCTTAAAAACGCTATTTACTTGATATAGAACTTTTTGCAGACAATTACTACTCTAAAAACTTTGGAACTTTTTCTTTATCAAACATTTGAGTAAAAAAATCCTCAGATGCCCAATTATATTATTAATTTTTGTTATTTTTAAAGATATTTTAATAAGCGATTGTAAATATATTAGAAAAACAAAAACATTCTATTTTTTATGTGGCGTTATTGTATATTAACATTATCAATCTTTTTATTCTGCTCGACAAGTACCCATTGTCAGATTCGCACATATATTTATGCTGGTACAGAGGCTGCAATATTTCGACAAACTAAACCAATCTTAATAATAATAGATGACTTTAACGCCCACCACCACGAGTTTGATCAATCTAATAATAAGCTATTAATAACGCCCAAATTTATTTCTGGAGGTTTACTTGGAACAAAAATTCATTCACGACGCAATGAATTTGGTGGAAACATTCAATATATGCGATATCTCACAAGTAGCAGAGGTATTAATTCAGAAGGAGGTAATTATTTTCAAACTTTAACAATTGCACATAATGGAATTTGTATTAATTATGTGATAAATCTAATCAATACAAATTATTTCCGCACAGGACCAGGGGTCTCAATAAACATCGAACAATACAAATTTAAAATCAAAACCGAATATGATAGCGACTTTACAACTCAAACACCAATAAATCGGGCTGTTTTTACTAGCAAACTAAATTACAAGATTTCAATAGGCGGTCCGAAATTTAATATAGATATTATCGCATTTTATAAGCTGCCATTACACACACTAAATCTTGATAAACTCAACCAAGACTTAAACTTTGGGTATGCAAGCGAATACAATAATGGTGAATTGGTTTTTAGCCCTGTTACTTATGGTTTCACACTTTGTGTATGTTTTGGCTCTAAAGAGAATTATGATTTTTAAAAGTTTACCTGAATTACATTTATACGGCATTAGCCATTTGCATCTCCTATACCAACCAATTTAATGCTTTTTGGGTTATTCCTTTGTACCATTCTTTTTCATTTTTAGTTTTATTAGCAAGGTTTTTTGAATATTCAAAAAAGTTTTGAACATGGCTTGGTTCTGGAACGTAACTCGCTTTATATGAATCTTCTAGCATTTTCAAAAACACATTTAATGGTAAAGGAATAATAGCTGAAGTTCCACCGTAATAACTAATGTTCATTTTATGTAACGCATAAAAATGGGCAATAGTCGCTTCATTTATTTTTGGGGCAATAAATAAACAATAAGCTGGTTTATTAATTTCTTTTTTATACTTTGCAAGATGTCGAGTAATTGGTTCGCCTTCTGCTTCATATTGTCTTTGACCACCTTGCATAGTTACTTCAACTGTTAAACCAAAATGACCATAATCACAAATAATATCAGCCATATTTCCTTGTGCCGTTGACATAGGATTTCCAAAATCATCGAATTTTAGACAAGCTTTGATATTCCCGCCATCTAACATTGTCATTGCTCGCCACATATTCCATTCAAACATAAGAGGTGCATCATAGAGGGATTTATCAAGTATTTGAGCAAAAGTTGTATTTATTTCATCAAATAAACGATAATCTTTAATTGCAATAATTTGTTCTGAAATAATTTGTTCTTTGTGTAATTCCAAATTATCTGCATAAATATCTTTAAGCTCTTGCAAAGTTTGGTTTAATGTAATTTTAATATGCGGAAATTCAGACTTTATTTTTTCTTCGAGTAAGACTCTATTATCCGTATAAAGAGTGGGTATTTCAACATTACCAAGATAAATAATATATTGCTTTTCATTATCAATAAATTGCGGTTCTCTATTCGTATGTTCTAAAAAATAATCTACTTCTATCATTTTTTCTAGTACAATTGACAAAGATTTTCCAATATGGGAAACATTGACCATTCCTGTGGCTCTTATATACCTAAAACAAGCATCAGCATAATCTCTCATATTATTTGCTTTAGTTTTCAAAAATTTCTCAATTGAAATATCTTTTGTTTCTCTTATTTTTGTTTTACCTTCCCTAATTTCGTCTTGATAAATTTCTTGCAACTCTTTTTCTAAATATTCCGCTCTAAATCTCTTATAATTACCTTCATTCTGTGCTTTTGCAGATCTAAATCTTTCGATTTTCTGTACAATATGGTCAAATTGACGATAATCCACCAATTGCAATCCAAAAATCTGTAATTCATCAAATTTTAATGTACCTAAATGTCTAATAAGACGAAATATTTCAAGATATGGTTTTACCCAAAATTCTGCAGCTTTTTTGTTAGGTTTATGAAATGGCGACGGCAATTGAAATTTTAATAATTGTCTCAAAAATATCTCTTCATTTCTTTTAATCTTAATTAATTGTTTTCCTGCATCAGTTAATTCTATATTGGGAGATAAAATAACAAAACCAAGTGATTTTGGAGCCCTGTTAATTCTATCTCTTGCACTAAATGCAGGGTCTTTTTCTCCTTTGCCATTGAAAAAATTCTCTTTTTTTAACAAATCCATAAATGCCCTTTGATTTTCGTTGTTCCACTTTTGTCCCGAAAAATGCTTATCTAATAATTCGATTTCCTGTATCATTTTCTCCGCTGTTCGAGGCGAAGTGGTTACAAAAATCACTTTACTACCAATACTTGCCATATATTTTTAAAATGCTGTTGTTTCTTCAAATTGTTCAAAATTAAATTCAGGAAAATACTTTTTTGCAAGATTTCCATAATTTGAAATTAAAATATGCTTCGCTGTTGCCTTAAAGCGATTCCTTATATTAACAGCATAAGATTTTCCATACTCATCAATTATCAAATCTTTATAAAGTTCTTCTGTCAATGGTGTTCTACCAATAACCATAAGAGCTTTACATTTTAATTTTTTATAATTTTCCGCTAATTCAATTTGATCATTTTCTGTAAAACCTTCTTTATGTTCTTTATTCCCATAATCTGAAAACACGCAGTCATAAGGTGGGTCTAAAAACATAAAATCATCTTTTGATGCTAATTTAAAAATATCTTTATAATCAGAATTATAAATTTTTGTGTTTGCCAATAATTGCTGATGTGATTTTGTTACTAAAGAAGTGTTTAAATTTTTATATCGTCCATAAGGAACATTAAATTCTCCTTTTGAATTATACCGTATCATTCCTGAATATGCGGTCTTGTTAATAAAAAAATAAAGAAGTGCATCAGAATATTGTTTTTCTACAAGACCATTAAACATATTTCTTATTTCATAATACAAAGCCTCGTTATCATCTTTTACTCTTTCTTTTGATTTTTCTGCTTTTAATTTCTCAAAATTTCTACGATTGATTTTATAAGTTTTTTCTATTTCTGAAAGTTCTTTTTTAAGGTTTAAAAAATCATTCTTTACTCCTTTATAAAAGTCCATTAATTTCGAATTAACATCGTTTATTATTGCCTTTTGGGGTTCTAAATAAAAAAATAAAGCACCCCCACCAAAAAATGGCTCTATATATTTACCACTAAATTTTGGGATATGTTTTTCAATATTGGGAATTTCTTTTGACTTACCGCCCCTGTATTTCAATAGTGGTTTCATAGTTTCACTTTTTGATGTCTACAATTACTTATGTTTTCTGCCACTACATTTAAAATTTGTGAAGCATCTTCTTCGTCTGCTATAATCTCATAAACTTTATCTGCTGACCAAAGTTGTAGTAGCTTCTTTACGTCAGTATCTAAAAAATCGGCAAGAATATAAACTTGTTCTCGCCTTGCCTTACGGTCTCCTTTTTCAATTTTGCAATAAGTTGCTGTGTCGATTTCCAAAATGGCTGAAAGCCTTCTCTGTGGAATCCGTTTTTTTCCACGCAAAGATTTTAACTTATTTCCAAATAAACTTGACATAGTAAAGTCTTGACATTATTTGGCAAATTTAGTTAAAGTTTTTGAATATTAAAAATTTTATAATATTGTTTTTTAAGAAGCATTAGCTACATTATCAAAACAAACTATTTTAATATAATATTGATATTACCAGCCAAATCACCTTATTATCTACGACTTATGGCTAAGTTTGAAATTGTTTTTGGAAAATAAAATGATTCTTGCAAAAAAACATCTTCAATCACTTTTAATTTTATAATAATCTGTTTTATTAACCTGTTTTATATATATATTTCTACTTTAGCATTTTATCGAACATCCATATATACCGAACAATAACAGCTATTAAGCAACATTATTACAACTAAAAGATTGGAGATAGTAGCCCAACTACCTTTTCAAAAAGATGGATGTACTTAGGTCTGTTTAACCAATCAGTTGGGTTTATCTCAACAGATTGCTCTAAGTCATAATTAAATGATGTTTGCAATTGTTCAGTAATTGTTTTACCATAAAGCATTGCATTAACCTCAAAATTAAGGTCAAAACTTCGGTAGTCCATATTCGCAGATCCAACAACTGACAAGTTATCATCAATAATCATAAACTTAGAATGCACAAATCCCTTTTTATATTCAAATATCCTAACCCCATGCCGTAGAAGTTGAGTATAATATGAACGTGCTGCTGTATTTACCATTTTTGAATCAGAAATTCCAGGAATCAGAAGTTTTATTTCAACACCACTTTTTGCAGTAATAATAAGAGCATCCATCAAACTCTCTCCTGGAATAAAATAAGGACTAGCAATTAACACCTGTTGTTTTGCCGAGCCAATAGCTTCCATAAGAGAATAATAAATAACAGGTAATTTCGAATCTGGACCAGAAGGTACAATCTGCACTAATTCAGAAAGTATTTCTTGTTCGTCAGAATATTTTGGAAAATAATTAAAGTCAAATTGCAGTTTACTTTTGGCACTAAAATTCCAATCGCAAAGAAAAATATATTGCAGATAAAAGGTAGAAGGTCCCTCTATCATTAAATGAGTATCTCGCCAATATAAATCATTTGCAGGTATGTTATCATTTCTGTATCTATCACTAATATTGATACCACCTATAAAAGATACTTTACCATCAATTACAATAATTTTACGGTGGTTTCTATAATTTAGCCTACTAGCGAAAGCAAACAATTTAATTTTATAGAAAGGTGCAGTTTCTACTCCATTTCCCTCCAATTTTGCGATAAAATGCTTATCTAAACCACGGCTTCCAAAATCATCGTACATAAAACGCACTTCGACACCTTGCAATGCTTTTTTAATAAGTATATCAGCTATAGCGTTTCCAGTTTTATCATTTTCATAGATGTAGTATTCCAGATGAATATGTGATGTAGCACTCTCCAAAGCCTCCAATAAAACAGGGAACTTCTCCTCACCGTTCAAAAGTAATTTTACAGAATTATTTCCTGTCAAAGGGCTTGTGCTTGAATTGCTGATGAACCGAGCCAAATTTACATGCTCAGAAGATAAATGCCCAGAATTCAAAACCTGCTGTGAGTAGTTTCGAACATTAGCAAGGATTTTTTGACTAAGTGCTTCATCCTCGATTAGTTTTCTGCTGTACAGTTTACTTTTTCGATAGTTAACACCAAAGATGAAATAAAATATCACACCAAACAATGGGACTATAACAATAAATAAAATATAAGCCAACGCCTTGACGCCACTACGTGTATCGTATAATACTCGAAGTATAACCAAGATTATTATGATGACATACACAATTTCTAACACAAATAACCATTCCATAAAACCTATTTTTAAGATTGGCAAAAAATCTACGCTAGATTATCTACTTTCTAAGGCGTTTCAAATATAGCTAAAACTTTTAAAAAGCAGCAAATTATAACAAAACTCGGATAAATCCGAGCGAACAGAGGGTGTAAATTCATCAAATTATTTTTGGTAAATTATAAACTGTATCTATATGATTTGAGGTCTGATGGAGCCTTTGAAGATAGTCATTTAAGGTTTCCTCATATTCAATTCTATAATCCTCGTGAAGTTTTTTTGTTACTACATTTAACAATCGTTTTACAATCATAGCTACCTTTGTATCATATTGAGAGAAACAAGTTCCAAATATATTCGCAGGCAATGAAAATGGAACTTCAAGAACATATAATAATAAGTCTGCCTCAAAAGTCTTATTTTTTGAAATCTTAGTGAACTCATTAAGTCTTTTAATACAAGCAGCTAACATATTTGCCATTTGTAATTGCTCAGCAAATCCTTTATACCTTTTTTGGAAAATAATATCTAAATCATCTTTTGTCCTTTCAAATAATTCTTGCTCTCCAAATTCTTTGTCTATATAATTCGCAAAAACATAATCATAAACTGATTGCTCCTTGGATGCTAATTTTATAACAATATCTTGAAGTTCTTTGCATTCAAGCTTTTTAATTTTTTCTTTTGTTTCTTTATCTAATCTTGGCATACAAATAATATTTTGTGGTGCAATTTAAGTATTTTAATCCTTAACTAGCCCGTAACAGCAAAAAACCCGACGTTTTATAACACAAAAACTTACGACGGAGCATATAAATCTGCCAAATGTAGATTGCCCCTGTCTCTTTTTACATCGTTTGTTTGTTACATCTAAATTATTTGTAATTTTACATATTATTTTACGGCATAAAAACAATTTAAAATGATAAAAAGAGTTTTAATTGCGATATCTTTGCTAATAGTTGCGGCTTACTCTACAGCACAAATTCTAATTCAAGATAGTACTTTTACTGAATCGTTGAATATTTACGGACACACTTGGGATTCTGCTATAATAAAGAATTGCACATTTACAAATACAATTTTGAGTGATGGAATCCGGATTGCCGATGCAGATAATGTAATAATTGATAGTTGTATATTTTATAATATTGAAGGAAATGGAATTAGATTACATCCTATTGGAGTTTCAGATGGCATAATAATTAAAAACTGTAGGTTTGACTCAATTTATGGCAATGGAATATTGGCAGATGAACAACACATAAACACAGAAATTTTGAACAATACTTTCAATTGGATTGGTTTAGATAGCACAGGTGCTTCGATAGGTCAACCTCATCATGGTATTTATTTTAGCGGAAACGATTTTCTAATTTCGGGCAACAGAATTCAAAACATTTATAACAATTATGGAAATTGCATTAGCGTTCGTTCTAATGGGATTGTGAGTAAAAATGTGCTGTCAAATGCGACAAAAAATGGAATTACATATTTTTCAGACCATCCAAATTTGGGAAACAAGTTGCTGATAGAAAATAATATAGTTTACAATTGCCAGCGTGGAATTCGAATATCTGATGGAGGAGAACCTTATGTGGATTCAAGTGTGGTGCGTTTTAATACTGTTATTTCTAATGATTATATGTGTGTTTCTATTGGTCCAGACTTAAATATGAGCATAGAAATATATGGAAATATATTAGTGAGAACAGATGGGAGTCCAAATCATATTTGGGCAGAAAGCCCTGTTAGTCAAACACATAATGTTTTTTCTGACGAAGATATAGGTTTTGTTAATTACCTTAATAACGACTACCATATAACAGAACAAAGCATAGCATATAATTTTGCGACAGGATTGTTAGATTTCCCATTGACAGATTTTGAAAATGATTTAAGAAATGTAAACCGACTTGATGCTGGTGCTGACCAATTTTACTTGTCAACATCAATATTGCAAAATAATGAAACTCAATTTAATATTTACCCCAACCCAACCAACGGGAAAATTATTATTGACACACAAAACCAGCCAATAACCTGTGTCAAAATTTATGACATAATCGGAAATCTAAAACACGAAGCTTTCTCAAATGAGTTCTCAATATCAACCTTATCAGACGGTTTTTATATTATTATAATACAAACAAACAAGTCTAAATTAGTAAGTAAAATAGTTAAACAATAAAATACTAAGGGCTTGTTAAATAATAAAGTATGGAGTATTTATTTGAGCAAGCTTCGTGTATTAAAATCCCTAATCACATCTAAACTCGAAAAGAATACTGTAAAATTTAGAACGTATCAAAACCGGTAAAGCCAACAAGTTTAATTTGTTGATTGGCATGTGTGGCAAATGTGCCAGTAATACTATTTTGCGGATATGCAAAAGCAAAAGTAAACAGCAAAAGTAAACAGCAAAATAATAATGGCATTCAATTTTTTCATAAAATATTTGTTTATTTTTTTAAATATTTTTATCAGTTAAAAGTAAAACGTTTACACTTTTATCTTTTTACTTTCTAACTTTTAACTGACCTAATCCCTCACGCAACGGACAGAAAACCCCACCTCCTTACCGTAGTTGCTCCTGCCTACATCGCTGTCATTGCAGTTCATGCTCCGGTTCCAGGCGCTACTGGTACTGAGCTCAGTAGCACTCCACCAGTAACCGCCGTAGCCAATGTCGTCGAATGCACCATTGCCGTAACGGTAGCCACCCGGAAGGGCTGTAAAACCAGTTTCGTTAGTTGCTCCGGTATTGGGAGTATTCCAATGGGTTGTGCCAATTTCCTTTAACTTACCCCCAGCAACACTTTCGCCACCTAAATAGTCGGTTAAT
>JAQVOR010000175.1 GCA_028702535.1 Bacteroidales bacterium | reverse complement strand
CAGCTATGCTCAATCGCATGGGGAATTAATGAGGCAGAAATAAAACAGATTTCTCCCTCTGGTCGAAATGACTTGGCAATCGGGTATTCAAAGTCGGCGACAAAACAAATTATTGTAATATTTGGTTTCTCCTTGGTCGCCGACTAATAACATAGGACACAAGTCATTTCGATGCCTGACGGAGGAAGGCTGAGAAATCCAACGGTAGTTTCGACTACACTCAACCACCTGAGAAATTAATGAGGCAGTAGCAAAACAGATTTCTCCCTCTGGTCGAAATGACTTGGCAATCGGGGAGTTGAAGTCGGCGACAAAACAAATTCTTGTAATATTAGTTCTCTCCTGGGTCGCCGACTAATAACGCCATAAAGCAGTCATTTCGAGCGGAGCGAGAAATCCAACGGTAGTTTCGACTACGCTTAACCACCTTTGGGGAGGCAATCTTGTTAAAATAGCGTAAACTATTACTATTTTTTGACTACTCGAGTGTTTAGTACATTTCTCTCGGAAGAACTTCGTAAATTATAAACTGCTGGTCGTAAATATGTGAAAACTAAAAATTAAAAATTAAAAATCCAACACTAAAAACCAAAAACCAAAGAATATTACTATTTTTGCATAAAGAAAATTTTTATGTACAGCCGCGAAGACGCAGCAAATATACGAAAAGAGTTTTGGGTAGCATTTGATGTTTACTCCCGTAAATATATTGGGGCAAAACGAAAATGGATAACTTACAACACTGGCCTAAAGGATATTGCTCTAAAATTTGACATCGATAGAGAAAATGCCAAAGTAATGTTGGTAATTGAACATAAAAGCGAAGATAAACGTTTCGATATTTTTGTTAGAATAAAAGAATTAGAAATGCTTTTTGAAGAGCATTTGGGCGAAGGCTGGATATGGGACGAACAAATGCAAACAGACAGTAATAAAAACGTTTGCGGCATATATAAAGCTTTAGAAAATACAAATATTTACAATAAAAATGATTGGAGCAAAGTTTTTGATTTCTTTGCAATCGAAATGATGAAACTTGAAGATGCATTTACTGAATTAAAACCATTTATAAAAGATTATATAAATACAAATTTTTAAATTATGAATATTTACAACGGCAAAGCCCTCACGACCGTAGGGAGTAAGATTAAATTTCTAAGAACACTAAAAAGACTCATTTTAGCAAGTAGCTTTTTAATGATTATTGCAGTTTTGATGCCGGCATACATTACCGCACAAGAAGAAATAACAGTTGAAGACCTTTATCAAAAAGGAACTTTCCGCCAAAATGGAGTTTATGGACTTGTCTCAATGAAAGACGGTCTGCACTACACAAATCTTAATATGGCTCGTAATGCAATTATTAAGTACAATTACGAAACAGGCGAAAAAATCGAATCTTTATTTACTGCCGCCGATTTTAATAATGAACTTTTTGATTGGATTTTAGATTACCAATTTAGTACAGATGAATCAAAGATTTTAATTAGCGTGCAATATGAACCAATATATCGACATTCGTTTAAAGCAGAGTTTTTTATTTATGATATAGATGCAAAAACATTGACACAATTATCCCAAAATGGAAAGCAGCAACTTGCATCTTTTTCGCCAGACGGAAATAAAATTGCTTTTGTGCGTAAAAATAATATTTATGTCAAAGATATTAGCCTCGAAAATTCGACCGAAAAACAACTTACTTTAGATGGAGAATGGAACAAAATTATTAACGGTGCTCCCGACTGGGTTTATGAAGAAGAATTTAGTTATAACAAGGCTTATGACTGGTCGGCAGATAGTAAGAAAATAGCTTTTCTAAAAACTGATGAATCTAATGTTAAGATGTTTACTATGACAACTTATGGAGAGCTTTATCCTGAGCATTACGAATATAAATATCCAAAAGCAGGTGAAGAAAATTCAAAAGTAAGCCTTCATATTGTTGATGTAAATTCGGGTAATACAATTGAAGCTAATATGGGTGATTTAGATGATAAATATATTCCACGTCTAAAATTCACTAACGATGCAGACCTTCTGGCTTCCGTAAAGATGAATCGTTTGCAAAACAAATACGAATTATATTTTATAAATACAGAAAATGGAAATTCTAATGTTGTTTTGACCTTAACAGACGAAAAATATATTGAGATAAACGATGATCTTACATTTTTAAAAGATAATAAACATTTTGTTTTATCACATGAAGATAGCGGTTACAGACATTTGTATCTATACGATATGAGCGGCAAAGAAGTAAATATGATTACTTCGGGCGATTGGGAAATGACATCTTTTTATGGTATTGATGAAGCAAATAAATTGGCATATTTTCAGGCAGCAAAAACTTCGCCTTTAGAACGTGAAATTTATTCAATATCGCTTGACGGAAGCAATCTACAACTTCTAACCGAACGCCAAGGCACCAATGACGCAAGTTTTAGCAATAATTTTAAATATTTTATTAACGATTTTAGTGATGCTGCTACTCCCCCATTTATCACATTAAACGATAATACTGGCAAAGAAATTCGTGAGCTTGAAACAAATAAATCCTTAATGAAAAAGATAAACGAAACTTATAAATTTAGTAAAAAAGAGTTTTTCACATTTACTACCGAAGGCGGAATTGAACTCAACGGCTGGATGCTAAAACCTGCCAAATTTAAAAAAGGAAAAAAACATCCAGTATTTATGACTGTATATGGTGGTCCAGGTTCGCAAACGGTTACAAATTCATGGGATAGAGATATGGGATGGTGGCAATTGCTCGCACAACAAGGATATATTATTGTGTCGGTTGATAATCGTGGTACTGGTGCAAGAGGAAAAGAATTTCGACAAATTACGTATGAGCAACTTGGCAAATATGAAATAATTGATCAAATTGAGGCTGCAAAATATTTGGGCAACTTAAAATATGTTGACGCTGAACGTATTGGGATTTTTGGCTGGAGTTATGGTGGATATATGTCGTCATTATGTCTTACAATCGGTGCAAAATGGTTTAAGTTAGGAATCGCAGTCGCGCCTGTAAGTAACTGGAGATATTATGATACTATTTATACAGAACGGTATAATGGACTTCCACAAGATAACGAATCGGGTTATGATGATAATTCGCCCATAAATCATGCAAAAAAGATGAACGGAAAATTCCTTATGGTGCATGGAACATCTGACGATAATGTGCATTTTCAAAATTCAGTAGATTTTATTACCAAGTTAGTTGATGCAAATGTCGAATTTGAAACAATGTATTATCCAAATAAAGATCATGGGATATATGGCGGAAATACCCGTAATCATCTCTACAAAAAAATGACTAATTTTATCTTAAATAATTTGTAGATTTTAAATCTGCTAAAAAATGATTTTGCCTTCTTAAATATCATGGCACAATTTTTATAATATATTTGTATAAACACAATTAAATTATTGATAATGAAAAAAACATTGCTAATTTTAACAATAATCGTAGGATTAATAGCATTCGCACATAACAAATCGCATGCACAAGCCACAGCTGATGAACTTATGGAAGGATTCTTTACTATTTTTGATGAAGACGTTAATCAGGCGATAGATTATCTTTTTGCCACAAACCGACTTATAGACAGTAAACAAGAAGGAATTAAAGCTATCAAGGAAAGATTAGAGCTCTCTCGTAAACTTTTAGGGAACTACTACGGTTGGGAGATTGTTAGCATTTATCATGCAGGAGATTCTTATGCAAAATACATCTATAGCCTAAAATACGAAAGGCAACCAGTAAAATTTGAAATCGTGCTTTATAAGCCCGAAAATGTCTGGAAAGTACAAAATGTAAATTTCCAAGATGATCTTGAAACGGAGTTTAGATTACGTAATAATTAAACTTGTTTATACCAATATTAGTATGTAAAAAAAGGATGTATCGTCCCTAACGGGACTTTTAAAACACTGATTATTGTTTTTACCAATATTACGTCCCGTTAGGACCGATACATGGATATTCTGGACAAACACTACTTAAATTGTTGCACAAAAAAGAACTCCATCTCATCATTTATTTTAGCAACATAAAATACAGCAAATTCACTAAATTCAGGATTTAAAATATTTTTTCTATGTTGCCTATTTGGCACACCATTATCTATTAGCAAATCGCAAACAGCAAAAACTGCAGATTCATTGCCATATTGCATATTTTCTCCACAATTGCAATCGGAATGAATGAATTTTTTAGTCGTTTTTACATAATTTCCATGTTTTTTGCATGATTTATATAAATCTGGACTAAAAATAAGAGGTGCTACTGGTTTCATGGTTCTTAATTCGTTTATAAGTTCGTTGGCAGCTTCACGTTCCTCAGCATCCGAATCCCAAAACTCAAGAAATTCATCAATTACAGGAATATATGCTTTGGGATTAGTTCGTACCCTATTAATTTCATCAAAAACCACCTGCTCCTTATCATTTAATTGTGCAAATGACACCAAATTAGTGCATAATAATAACAATATCAGTAAATTTCTCATTTGTTTTTAGATTAATAACGTCATTATCAGATAAAAAATTATACCAGGATTTTAGATAAGTTTTCGCGATAAATATCCTCCGTTATCCTATCAAAACAAACAAATACTACTTTAGACGGCAGATTATTATTTGTAAGAAATTCGATTACAGTATTTATTGCAATAGGACAAGCCTGCAATTTCGGATATCCGTAAACACCAGTACTAATAGAGGGGAAAGCAATAGTTTCAAGATTATTTTCTAATGCTAATAACAAAGAATTTTTATAACAATTTGCAAGCAAATTCGCCTCATTATTATTTCCTCCTTTCCATATTGGGCCAACAGTATGAATAACATGCTTTGCAGGAAGATTATATCCTTTAGTAATTTTTGCCTCGCCAGTATTTAAACCATTTAAAGTTCTGCACTCTTCAAATAATTCTTTTCCTGCGGC
This sequence comes from Bacteroidales bacterium, assembly GCA_028702535.1. GTDB lineage: Bacteria > Bacteroidota > Bacteroidia > Bacteroidales > ML635J-15 > Bact-19. The sequence continues at coordinate 480 of JAQVOR010000175.1, read as the reverse complement.
ACGGTGAATAGCACCATCAACTCCCCCACCTCCCAAAAGAGTTTTATTGGCAGCGTTAACAATTGCATCAAGTTTAAGTTTTGTAATATCTCCGCTATAAATCTCCAATTTGTTTTTCATAATACAGATTTTTCTCAAATTTATAAATAATTATCATATTTTGCAAGTTTGGAGATGGAAGTTGAAAATATTTTATAATCATTAGTGTTCAATAAAAATATAAAAAGTCAAAAAAAGTTTATGTCCGAACGGCAGGCACTTCGACACTTCAGCGTTGCTCACTTCGGCAGGCTCACTTCGGCAGGCTCAGTGCATCGCAGTGCATCGCAGTGCTGACAAGCTTAGTGCATCGCAGCAAAGCTAAAGCAGAGCGAAGCGGTGGTAGTATTGTAAACTGTTTTTTTGTCCGTTAGGACATAAATATCAATAAAAAACACTTAACTCTAATACGCTTTTTCCCGTAGGGAATAAACATTCGAA
>JAQVOR010000054.1 GCA_028702535.1 Bacteroidales bacterium | reverse complement strand
TTGTTTTTATTATTCACTTGTACACAAAAATAGTAATAATACAAAATAAAGCATTGACATTTTTGATTTTTAACAAAACAATATTTGAAAAGTGTAAGATAAAATCAATAAAAATTAAATAGTTATTATATTTTTGTTTACTATTGTTTATTATTTAATTAAAAATTATAATTATGAAACAAAGTTTATTTTTATTAATTGTTGGATTACTACTATTAATCGGCAATCTCAATGCCCAAGTAATGTATTCTGATGATTTTGAGTCATATACAGTAGGACAGGGTATTGCTTTACAGGAAGGTAATTTTTGGGATACATGGACTGGTCAGCCAGGAACTGCCGAAGATCCTACAGTTTCTGATTTATATGCATTTTCAGGAACAAATTCCGTTTTAGTTTCTGGGACAAACGATGGAGTAATAGAATTTCCTGATTACACAACAGGTCGTTATCGTATTGAGTTTTACATTATGGTTCCCACAGGTAAACTTGGATACTATAATATTATGCAAAATTTTAATCCTTCGGGTGCTGGCTTAGTTTGGGGAATGCAAGTAATGTTAAAAAACGGCATTATGTCAATTGATGGCATGGGTTATGGTGCTGTTGAATACACTTATACACCAGGCGCATGGTTTAAAGTTCAGCATTTTATTGACCTTAATGAAGATTGGGTAGATATGTATATTGACGATGTTCTCGTTCATGCTTACCAGTGGAGCAAAGGTGCTGGTGGAACAGGAAATTTAAATAAACTTGATGCAATTGATTTTTATGCTTGGGATGATGATGGAGCAGGAATTCCGGAATATTATATGGATAATTTTCTTATCGAAGAAGTTGGAACCCCAGCTTCTCCACTAAATTTCGCATTTACAATAGAAAACGGCAATGATATTGTTTTAACTTGGGAGGAACCTACATCAGAAACACCCATAAATTATAGTGTCGCTCGTAACGGTACTGTTATTAAAACAACAACCGAATTAAGTTTTACAGATTTGAATGTATATCCAAAAACTTATAATTACTCATTGTTAGCCTATTACGGAACAGTATCAGGTTATTCGGCTCCTTTGCCACTTGAAGTTGAAGTTCCAGGTGGTAATGAAAGAAATTTCGTAACTTATGAAATATTCACCAGTGTAAATTGTATTCATTGCCCTAAAGCAGCTGGTGCTATCGATGAGATTGTAGCAGATGGGAATAATGTTGTTGTAATGGAATATCATGGTAATGGTTTAGGAGCTGACCCATTTTCTACTGATATTACAGATTATCGCGAGCAACTATACGTTCCTCTCTACGATGCTGATCTTGATGGTTTTGGCTATCCAACAACAATTACTAACGGAACTGTTGGCATTGAAGGAGCTCTTTCAACTGTAGCTATCATGAAAGAATACTACAAATCTATTTATGATGAACAAATAGCTATTCCATCAGTTTACATAATCGAAACAGCTATTCAACAATTAACCAAAGAGCCATACTCTTTTAATCTCGATATTGATGTTACAGAAACATTCGCATATTTTACCAATGAAACAAGATTGTTTATTGCATTAACAGAAACCAATATTGCACACTCATGGCAGTCAGAAACTCATCTAAATTTTGTTGCAAGAGCCAATTTCCCTGATAAAACAGGAATACTTATGGATTTTTCTACAGATGCAAATTATACAACTAACATAACTATCCCAATTAACGCATCTTACGATGTGGACAACTGTTCTGTTATAGTTTTCTTGCAGAATATGATTACTGGACATGTACAACAAGTTTCTAAACAAAAACTTTTTTCATCATCTAATATTGCAGCACAAAATAAATTCAATACTTTAGTATTTCCAAATCCTGTAAATAATATTCTTAATATAGTTGCTGACGAAAATATTAGCAATATTGAAGTTATTAATATGACAGGGCAAGTTATTTCATACATAAATGCAAATACTGCACAAGTTCGATTAGATGTTTCTAATTTTGCATCAGGTATTTATTTTGTAAAAGTTTACACTCAAGCTGAGCTAACAACACATAAAATTACTGTTGAATAAGAGCAAGAAAAGTATTTTTTTAATTTATTCAGCAATTTGATAAAATACTCCTCGCTCCTGCCTGATAGTTTTAATCTTTTTATCTGCTTCAAGCACATCAAGATACTTGTTTATCTCGTTAACATGCAATCCAAGTATTTTAACCATATCTTCAAGCGTACATGGTCTCCTCGCTATAGTTCCAAGAATTGCAGATTCTGTGTCGGTTCTGTACGACTGCATATTTTTTCGTTGTGCAGAGGCTGCAATAACCTTCGCTTCAGGATAATCTAAGAGTTCAATTATACGTTGCATATCATCAGCATTAGCACTTCTTAAACCAGCTATTGTACCTGGACGGTCTAAAGTATTTAATTGGACTAAATCTGGTTTAATTTGATTTATCGCATTTTTTAATGCCAAAATATCAGTATCATTATCATTATATCCAGGTAAGATAAAAATTTCGAGCCAAATTTTGCCAGTATATTCCTTACTAAATTCAATAAGTCCGTCTAAGCATTTTTTTGCTGTCAAGCCCTCTGCTGGTCTGTTTATTTTTTGAAATGTTTCTTCTGTAACAGCATCCAACGAAGGCAATACCAAGTCTGCCTTTCGCAAAGCTTTACGCACATCCACATCACTAAACATGGTGCCATTTGTGAGAACAGCTACTGGGATATTGGGTTTCGTTTCTTTCAAAAAATCCAAAACATCGCCAATTCTAATATTTAAAGTTGGTTCACCTGAGCCAGAAAAAGTAAAATAATCAGGATCAGGATTATTAGCAAAGTAATCCATTAGCTCGGCAATTACTTTATCGTATAATATATATTCATTAAGTTGGGTTGTTAATTTTGTAGTTTTTCCGACTTCGCAATAAACACAATCTAAGGAACACACTTTTTTTGGAACCATGTCTATGCCAAGCGACATACCAAGTCTGCGTGAAGGTACTGGTCCGAACAAATATTTGTACATAATCAAATTAATTTGGTGTAAAATTACTAAATGAAATCTGTATTAAAAAATAATATAAATTTAATGCCAATTTGATATCAAAACGCCCTAAATAAATTTAAAAGATATTATTGTTTAACAATCCCTAAATACATACCCAATGTACCAAAAAAAAGGGAGTTAATGCAAACTTTAGTTGTAAAGAATTACTTTACAACTTCTGCCGCTGGTAAAGAATACAATATTACTTTTTACGCTTTGGAAGATAACATTAGAAACAGTACAAATAAATAAAATATAGAAAAACAAGCTATTAATTTTTCAGTTGCACCTCGTTTATTTTTCAATTTTAAATGTATATTCAAAGGTGCATATTCGATCTTCGTTGCTTTTTGAACTTACAGTTGAAACTCCTCTGGAATTTGTTCCTGATTTACCAATTTGTAATGCTGACTCAAAAATATTGGAAGAATCTCCTCTGGTAGAGCTTCCATGTTGTAATATCGTTGCAGAAAGATTAAATGCTTTGTCAGAAGAAATAAGTTTGAAAATTTCATTCCCATAAGGAGGTCCAAACATAACTAAAGTGTTTTTTAATATTGCTGATTCTCCTGGTTCTAGGGTATATTCTCTGCCGTCAAAATCATTAACAGTTGGAATTACTGGATTAATAAATCCATCTGGTTGAATATCAATAATATTAAAATAAGATTTTTTAGTTCCGTAATTTGTTACTCTAATTAAAGCCATAATGTTTGGACTGAATACGGGTATTTCATTTTTTAGAATTGAAGCAGGATCAGGATATTCTAAGATATCAAAACTTCCATCATTGTTTATTCTGGCTTTTACTGGAATCAATTCCATCACAACATCATATTTTTCGTTATAATAATCAAGATCTTTAATTATTTTGCCTTGAGCATAATTATTTAATGTTGAAATGACTTCTGAATTTAAAATCTCTGTATCAGTATTTGACAGTTTGTGTAATTCCTGATTATAAACTGAATTACTTATTGAAATTGTTTTTGCTCCACGTGTTTTTGCATAATTCAGAGTTATTTCAGGATTTTCGCTATTTATTTCTGCAAAACTTGAATTTGATATTTCTTTTTGTAGAGATTCTTTAAGATCTGCATCCATTTTTGAGTCAATAGCGACTTTTACTTTTTGATCAGTAAAAGTTCTTGCTTGAACAAAAGCCCAAGCACTCTGATTATTTTGAAATTTCATTTTATTGTCTAAATAGACAGTAGCTGTAAAATTATTAGAGCTTATTACTCTTCCTTTGTTTAGTAGGATTGCATCGTGAGTAATTTTTGCAGTTCCTGGTTCGGCAAATGCTATAATTGTACCTGGGTTTATTCCTGCAAGTCTTCCAGCATTGATTTCAACGATTGAATCTGTTTTTGTAGAAGTTAGATTGTAGTATTCAGTTTGGATTTCATAATCTCCACCAAAAACAGCGTAATCAATATCGCCTTCAATTGCAGGGTTTTGAAAAGGTGCTTTTGTGGCCATTTCTGCCATTATTCTAGCGAAAACCTGTCGGTAAGTATCGCCTTGTTTCATTTGAGAAAATGATTTATAAATACAATATGATAGTGATCCAACAGGATTTTCTTCATCATCGTATGTTTCGTAATTGAGTTCATTAGCACTAGCACCTGAAAAAACCACAAATTTTGCCATTTGTCCAGTCGCAGCACCTCGACTTGAACCTCCCATTCCAAAACCAATTTTATTATCTTTAACAATATTAGGAGTCCAATTTTCTGGAACTAAGGGAGGAGCGCCACCTCTAACTTTTGCAGAACCACGAGTACCAGTTCCAGAATGACAAGAATCCAAAAACAATAAAATATGACCACTTGTGCCAAGTTTTAGACGGAATTTTGCTATCCAATCTCCAAGTTCGTCATCTCTAAAATGTTTACTTCCATCATATCCGTCTTTCATGCTCATTTGTGCATCATAGCATACCAATGCTTCATCTAAACCATCAATTTCATCTTCGTTATCATCAAATATTTGATGTCCATGACCACTATAATGTATTACCACCTGATCTCCAACATCTACCATTTTATAAAGCTCCATTAAAGCATTTTCTACTCCTTCTTTTGTTGCATCAGCATCTTTTAGATACATTATATTACTAGTTGAAAAGCCCATTTCGCTTAATGCCTTTTCAATAAGAGGGACATCGTTTCCAGCACTAATAGGATACCAACCTGTTTGACTTTGATTATATTCACCAATGGCAATAATTAAGGCGTATTTTTCAGCATATGTGTAATATGCAAAAAATAGAATCAACAAAGATATAAGTGTTTTTTTCATGATTCTGAATTAAAAAAAATGAGTACACCTTAGTGTACTCATTAAAACTTACCTAATTAAAACTCTTTTGCGTCACTATCCTGAGTTTGCGTTTCCCCAGCTTCAGCTTCAGCTTCAAGTTTTAAAAGAAACTCTTCATTACATTCTCCAGAAGATTGCCACTGATAAGTGTCGCCCAATGTACGGCAATAAACTTCAGCATAACCTTCAGGTAATACTAATTGTGAACCTTCCCAAGGATTTAATCTTCCTTTGTACATTTTGTCCACCCACAAATCAACATAAAATCCTGTCCAGTTGTCGAGTTTAATGATACACCCTCCTCTTGATAAGATTGGTTTTTCAATTGCGACATCTCCTGTTGGAATTACATATTCAGAAACTCCTCTAGACTTCACTACTTTTGTGGCATTCAATTCTGTCTGAGCATTCGCAAAATTTGCGAAACAAAAAATGGCTCCGGCAATTAACAATGTTGTAACTTTTGCATTCATGGCTATAATTTTTAAATTATTACTAAATTTTACGAAATAAATATTTACAAAATATGTGCCAAAAGTTTCGCACTATATATTTTAGAAATTGTTATAACAATAAAATATCTTAGTCAATTTTGCATACTTTATTATTTGCAAACCTATAGCTTTGTAAGAACACGAAAATAATAAACTTGTATTTGCTGCATGAATGCAGGGCAAACGCGCACTTTCTCAAACACTCATATTAGGAAAAATTGTATATGTCCCTTCGACAAAAGCTCATTTCGACACTTCGACGTTGCTCACTTCGGCAAGCTCACTGCATCGCAGGGCATCGCCTCTGGACAAATTGTTTAGAGTATAATCGTTTTTTACTGATATTAAAGCCCTGCCGGGCTATAATACCAAAATTACACCAAAATACTCAATAAATTCTTTATCTTTTTCCGTTTTACTTCACTTAAGATTTTGACCGTATCTGGTGCTATGCTGAAAATTTAAAGATTGTAAAAAAATATTATAAGTTTATTTCTGTCGTTTTGATATCAAATTGGTCTAACATATTTGCCCTCTTGGGTCTATATGTCAGTAAAAAAGAGTCTCCACGATGTATATATTGCCCAGAGGGCATAAACAATTATAAATATTTTTCTATTTGTATTAAAATTAAAGTATGCGTTTGCCCTGTGCATGAATGAACAGTTTGCTATTTATTCCTTTATTTTTATTATTTTTGAAAAAAATATTACAATGAAAGATAATATGAGAATTATCGTTTTAATAGGAATTCTTGTTTTGATAGGCTTATTTTCCTGTAAAACCAATAACAACTTATCAGATGAAAGCACAAAAACGCTTTCGTCACGCTCAGAATATAGAGTAATGTTTTATAATGTCGAGAATCTTTTTGATACCGAAGATGACCCCGAAACACGAGATGAAGAGTTTTTGCCAGATGGAGGCAGATACTGGACAAAATATAGATATAATCAAAAGCTTAATAATATATATAAAGTAATTGTTGGTGTAGGTGGATGGGATTTACCACAAATTGTTGGGCTTAGTGAGATAGAAAACCGGAAAGTTCTTGAGGATTTAATAAATTATACTCCATTGTATAAATCAGATTATGAAATTATTCATTATGACTCTCCCGATAGAAGAGGTATTGATGTTGCAATGTTTTATCGAAAAGACTATTTTACACCAATATTAAAAAAACCTATTAAAGTTGATTGGCCAAAGTCCATTTCAGGAGGACCAACAAGAGATATTTTATATGTAGCTGGAGTAACTAATACAAACGATACCTTGCATTTATTTGTTAATCACTGGCCTTCTCGTTGGGGAGGACAAATGGAAACTGAAGACAAAAGAATGCATGTTGCAAATATTGTAAGAAAGCAAACAGATTCTATATTTAGAGTTAATCCTAATGCAAATATAATTATTATGGGCGATTTAAACGATTATCCAACTGATAGAAGTGTGTTAGAAAAACTTAAAGCTAAAATAGAATTTGATGATATAAAGCCTAAAAGCTTGTATAATTTATCATATTATCTGCAAAATGTAAAGAATTTAGGTACGCATAAATATGATGGACAATGGGGAGTCCTTGATCAAATGATTGTTAGTGGTGGGATGTTAGATACTACTAGCACAATTTTTACGAGTTTGGAAGATGCTCATATATATGATGCCGACTTTTTACTTGAACCCGACGACAAATACCCTGGAAAAAGAGTAAATAGAACGTATATCGGATTCAAATATCATGGGGGATATAGCGACCATTTGCCTGTGTATCTTGATTTGAGAAAAAATACTTTAGGGTATTAAAATAGCTGTTTTTTTTACAAACTGAGAACCATGAACCGCACACTTTCAAAATCTACTCTCCAGTAGCAATCGTTTCTTTAGCATGTTTTAAGGCATCGTTAAAATCGTCAAATATATTTGCTTTTCCTAGTAGAAAACTTATTCTCGCTTTATCAAGTTCTTTTCTGACACTTGGTTGAACACCCGATAGTATAATTTTTAAATTAGATGACTGTAATTGTTTTATAACCGCATCAAAGTTATGTATCCCAGTTGCATCAATAAAAGGGACATGTCTCATTCGGATAATAATAACTTCAGTTGCCGAAGAGTGATTTTTTAGCATTTCGGCATAATGTTTAGCTGCTCCAAAAAAGAATGGGCCACTAATTTCATATACTTCGATACCTTTAGGTAACGACCCATAATTTTCTACGATTTCGGTATCGGTATCAGTAAGGATAGCTTGTCCGTTATCAGCCATTCGTTTCATAAATAAAATTGCCGAAAGCACTACTCCAATTTGTATTGCTATGCTAAGATCTACTAATACTGTTAAGAAAAATGTAGTTAATAAAATAATTATATCAAACGCTGAGCCTCTAAGTATAGATCTAAATGATCTCCACTCACTCATGTTATAGGCTACTATTATTAAAATACCTGCTAGACACGACATCGGAATTAGTTTTGCATAAGAACCGAGAAAAAGCATTATTAGTAATAGTGTTATTGAATGTACTATTCCGGCGATCGGTGTTCGTCCTCCATTTTTAATGTTAGTCGCCGTTCGTGCAATTGCTCCTGTTGCCGGAATCCCGCCAAACAATGGTGTAACAATGTTAGCTATTCCTTGTGCAATAAGCTCTGTGTTACTTCGGTGATTGCTACCAATCATACCATCTGCAACAACAGCAGATAATAGTGATTCGATAGCTCCAAGAATAGCAATTGTTAAAGCAGGGGCAAAATATACACTTATATTTGAGAAGTCGAAGTTGGGCAGTTCAAACGAAAAACTTCCTTTGATATCTCCGAACAGGGTTTCTATTGTTGTTACTGGCATTTTAAAAATTGCTACAACGGCAGTCATTAGAATTATTGCGACAAAAGTGCCAGGTATTTTAGTAGTGATTTTTCGGAAAAACAGAGAAATAAAAATTGTGCCCAAGGTAATTCCAACAGCCCAAAAATTGATTGAGCTAAGACTTTTAAAGTAAACCGCCCACTTGTCAATAAAATCAGCTGGTAAAGTGCCTGTATCAAGTCCGAGGGCATCTTTTATTTGGGTTGAAAATATTACAAGTGCGATTCCACTCGTAAATCCTACAATTAAAGGATGTGGAATAAATTTTAGAAGAGCACCAAGTTTTAATACTCCAAAAATAATTAATAGTATTCCTGCCAAAATAGTCGAAATTATTAGGCCCCCAGTACCATACTGTGCTACAATACCATAAACTATAATTATAAATGCTCCCGTAGGTCCTCCTATTTGGACTCGACTGCCTCCAAGTGCAGAAATTATAAATCCTGCAATTATCGCAGTAATTATTCCTTTTTCGGGTGAAACACCTGATGCAACTGCAAAAGCAATAGCTAATGGTAAAGCCACGATACCGACAATTATACCCGCAAACAAATCTTTTGTAAACATCTGTTTTGAATATCCGTTCTTTAAAACGGTAAACAATTTTGGCTTAAATACTTCTTTCATTATTATATTTAATTAAAAAATTGGCTGAACTTGTTGAAACATATCAACAAAAGCTACCAATAACTACAAGTATTGCAAATTTAATTTTTTTTCGATAGAGATAGTTAATAAAAAGACAGTTTAATAACACATTTGAGAGAAATTATCTTCTTAGTTCAAAATTTTCGCCAAGATATAATTTGCGTACTTGTTCATCTTCACTGAGTTCTTGGGCAGAGCCACTTTTCAAAATATCACCTTCAAAAAGCAGGTAAGCTCTATCTGTAATTGACAGTGTTTCATGCACATTATGGTCGGTAATTAGAACTCCTATATTTCTTTCTTTTAGGTGCATCACAATTTTTTGGATGTCCTCAACAGCAATTGGGTCAACTCCCGCAAAAGGCTCATCAAGGAGAATAAATTTGGGGTCAATTGCTAATGCCCTCGCAATTTCGGTTCGCCTGCGTTCTCCACCCGAAAGTTGAAAGCCTTTACTTTTACGAATATGGGAAAGCCCAAATTCATCGAGAAGTTGAGCAGTTTTTCGTAGTTGTTCTTTACGGCTAAGTTTGGTCATTTCCAAAATCGCTTTAATATTATCCTGCACAGTCATCTTTTGAAAAATAGACTCCTCTTGTGCAAGATAACCAATACCTCTGCGTGCTCTTTTATAAATAGGTTCTCGTGTTATATCAACATCATCAAGAAAAATACGCCCCTGATTAGGTCTAATTAAACCAACTATCATGTAAAAAGTAGTCGTTTTACCAGCACCGTTAGGTCCAAGCAAACCAACTATCTCGCCTTGTTTAACCTCAACGCTTACACCCTTTACGACAGTACGATTTCCGTATTTCTTTATTAATTGCTCTGTATGAAGTTTCATCAATAATACAGGTTATTTTTGCAAAGATAAAAAAATTTAAGTTGAACAATTCGTTTTTTATTTAATATTCATTGCAAATTATTGAGAATACTCATTTTCTACTTTATGAGAACCTGTTCTTACACCCAAATTTGATTTTTTACCTTACAAAAAAAATAGGTTTAAAAACGAGTATGAATATTTCGACTTTATAAAAACCTAAATTATTGATGAACAGATAAACTGATTATTCTACATACTTGTTTTATATCTCACACATTTTTAATAACTTCGCACGATAAAAAATTAGAGAACATGTTGACAATAAAACTTATACGAGAACAAAAAGACCACGTAATCAATCGTTTGAAAATCAAGAACTTTAATGCGGCAAGTTTAGTAGAAGATATTATCGTTTGTGATGATAAAAGAAGAGAATATCAACTAAAAAAAGATAATTTGCAGATGCAAATGAATGACATTTCAAAAGAGATAGGAAAACTTTTTGCACAAGGGAAAAAAGAGGAAGCAGAAGAAGCAAGAAAAAAAACAGGTGAAATAAAAGACCAAATAAAAGAGGCCGAAATATCGTTTACAAACATTGAGAAAGAATTAAACTCAATGATTGTTCAATTACCTAATTTACCTCATGAATCTGTTAAACCAGGCAAAGGCGAAAATGACAATGAAATTATAAAAGAAGGCGGCGTAATGCCTAATCTCATAAATAGTAAACCACATTGGGAATTAATTAAAGATTTTAATATCATTGATTTTGAGTTGGGGACAAAAATTACAGGTGCAGGTTTTCCTGTTTATATTGGAAAAGGAGCAAAACTTCAAAGAGCATTGATAAATTTCTTTCTTGATGAAGCCGAAAATGCAGGATATACAGAAATATTACCCCCACTTCTTGTAAACGAAGAAAGCGGTTTTGGAACTGGACAATTACCCGATAAAGAAGGACAGATGTACTATGCAACTGCTGATAATTTATATCTAATTCCTACTGCTGAAGTACCTTTAACAAATCTTTATAGAGATGTTATATTATCAGAAAATGATTTTCCAATAAAAAACATGGCTTATTCGGCTTGTTTTAGACGCGAAGCTGGCTCATGGGGAGCTCATGTTCGTGGTTTAAACCGTTTGCATCAATTTGATAAAGTTGAAATTGTACAGATAAGAAAACCCGAAGAATCATATCAAGCACTTGAGGAAATGAAATCGCATGTCGAAAATATCTTAATAAAATTAGGATTACCCTACCGAATTCTGAGACTCTGTGGAGGAGATATTAGTTTTACGGCGGCTCTTACTTTTGATTTCGAGGTTTTTTCGGCGGCTCAAGAAAGATGGCTCGAAGTCAGTTCGGTTTCAAACTTTGAAGACTTTCAGACAAATCGCTTAAAACTTAGATATAAACCTGAAAAAGAAAAGAAAACAAAACTTGCTCATACTCTTAATGGTAGTGCTCTTGCATTACCTCGAATTATGGCTGCAATAATCGAAAATTATCAAACCGAAGAAGGAATTATTATTCCCGAAGTACTGCGTGCTTTTACTGGTTTTAATATAATATCTAAATAAATTATATGAAAATTGAGTTCTTTTTCGTTATTTTACAATTACTAAAACTATAATTGCACAATTTGAAAATAAAACAAATATATCGTTTCATCCTGCTTCTGATTGTATTATTTGTAATGCAATTATCGGGTTTTGCTCAAAACAATGATGCACAATTAGCTCTAAAGTATTACAAAAATGAAGAGTACGACAAGGCTGCCGAATTATATCAAAAACTTTACGACGAAACTGGCTACAAAAACAATAGAGATTATTATTTGCGTTGTTTGTTTATACTCAAAGATTATGAGATTGCTGAAAAGTTCTTAAAAAAAGAGAGCCGTAAAAATAAGAGCGACTTTTACCTCAAAATCGACTTGGGCATGGTGTATTATAATTCCAACAAGTTTAAAGACGCTGAAGATATTTTTAACGAAGTTATCGAACTTGTAAAACGAAATAAAAACAACGTATTTGGTGCAGCCGCCATGTTTATAAACTATCGACAATATTCGTATGCAGAGCAAGTATATAAAACTGGTGGAGCTTATCTGCTGACAGATTTTAATATGGAATTAGGAAATCTATATTATATACAAAGAGATTATCAACGTATGATGGACTATTATCTAGAGCATCTGAAAAACAATCCAAACATACTTAACACTTTGCAATCACGTTTACAATACGTTATGGCAAACGACATTGACGGAAGTGTCGAAAGTGTTATTGAAACATCAATTTTTCAAAAAATACAGCAAGAGCCTCAAAATATGAGTTTCAACCACTTACTTATATGGCACTATACACAAGCTGGGAAATTTAGAGTCGCTTTAAATCAACTTTATGCTATTGATAAACGAACCAAAACAGGAAGTGAAAACGATATTCTGAATTTTGGAATGATGCTTTACGAAAACGAAGAGTTTGAATTAGCTTTAGAGGCATTTGATTATCTTATGAAAAAAGGAAAGGAAAATTACATCTATAATTCTGCTTACATAGAGTATCTAAATGTCCTATATGTTAAAACAAGCTCTGTTTTAAATCCAGATAAAGCCGAACTTATTGAATTGGAACAAATGTTAACAGAGGCTCTAAGTATGGTTTTACGCAGAGAATCATACAAAATAATTTATGCTTTGGTAAATGTAAAAGCTTTTTATTTGGATAAACACCAAGAGGCAATAGAGCTTATTGAGAAAAGTATAGGTGAAAAAAGATTTTTACCTGAGCAAGAACAAATTATCAAATTAATGCTTGGCGATATATATTTTCTTAATAAGAATCCCTGGGATGCAATTTTAGTTTACGCTCAAGTCGAAAAAGCAATGCTCGAATCTCCTATAGGACATGAGGCTCGTTTTAGAAAAGCGAAATTAGCTTATTATACAGGCCAATTTAAGTGGTCACAAGCACAACTTGATGTTTTAAGATCCAGTACATCTAAACTTATTGCTAATGATGCTATGGAGCTTAGCCTGTTTATTAGCGAAAATTTTGACCTTGATACTACTGAAACTACAATGCAAATTTTTGCTCGTGCAGATTTTTATGTTTTCTCAAAACAATACGATTTGGCTTTCAAAAGTCTCGATTCAATAATACAGCTTTATCCATCGCACACATTAATTGATGACGTATTGTATAAAAAGGCTCAAATTTATGAAGCTACTGGAAATTACAATGAAGCATCAAAACTTTATAAAGAAGTTGCAGATGTCTATTTTTATGATGTACTTGCCGATAATGCATTATTCAAATATGCTCTAATACAAGAAAAACTAAAAAACACCGCCTTAGCCGAAGAAGCTTATTTTAAACTTATTGCTGATTATCCAGGAAGTATTTTTACAGTTGAAGCTCGTCAAAACTTGCGTAAATTGACAGATGCAAAACCATGACAATGTCTAAAGACCGTATAATATTAGGTATAGACCCAGGCACAAACATAATGGGCTATGGTGTTATCCATGAAAAAGGCAAAACAGTTGAAGTGGTAGGTTTTGGTATTGTCGATATGCGTAAAATGGATGGACATTTTAATAAATTAAAGCATATTTACGAAAGAACATTACAATTAATTGACGGTTTTAACCCTGATGAACTGGCAATTGAAGCTCCTTTTCAAGGAAAAAATGTGCAATCTATGTTAAAACTCGGACGTGCACAAGGTGCAGCAATTTCTGCCGCTCTTACACGAACCATTCCAATATTCGAATATGCACCGCGCAAAATAAAACTCGCAATAACAGGAACAGGAGCCGCCTCAAAAGAACAAGTTGCTGGAATGTTGCAAAAACTATTAAAACTCGAAGAATTACCCAAACAATTAGATGCAACAGACGGATTGGCCGCAGCATTATGTCATTATTATCAACGTGATAAAATTAAATCAGAGTCAAATTGCAAATCTTGGAGCGATTACGCAAAACAAAAAAACTTGCTTGAACCAAAAACAAGGAAAAAGAAGTAAAAAAAAAGGCTTGTAATGTGTAATATATTTAATCATAAATCAGTAGCCAAGCTAATTTACGATAATTTTACATTTAAAAACAAAACACTGCAAAAAACTAATATTTTTGCAGTGTTTTGTTTTTAAATTACTTTCTCTCTAAAGTAAACACCTGATCAGAACTAACCAGTTCAATCTTAAGTGTTTCATTCTCAAATTTGTAAGTGTAAATAAAATCAGCATCAGGTAAATCATCAAATTTAATGGTAAAGCTTTCATCATCAATTTTAGTTACTTTTCCTTTTGTTTCAAGATACTTGTTTTTTTGCGAAAATGCACCTTCTTTACCAAACGTGTAAATCATACCTACATTACTATCCGAAAACGCACCAGATGCTTCCACAATTTCCCAAGTTCCAATAATTCTTTCAGAAGGAGTTTTTTCTTTACCTCCAGTACATGATGCAAACAAACCTGTCACAAGAATGACAGATAAAATAATCATGCTTGATTTTTTCATAATTTTTAAATTTTATTAGAAATACTTATTTATACACTATAAAGATAAGTATATATTCTATTAATAATATTAAAACCTAAAATTTTTGTTCAAAATAAAAAATAAAAAAATAATTACATAAGAAAAAGACCAAAATTACTATATAAGCGTACTCAGACCATGATTAAATCGAGTAAAGTCAATTGCTCTTAATCCAACAACTCACTAATACCTAGATCTGAACTTAAAAAATTATATCGAACTTTAATTAATACTTAAAATATCAAAAAATTTTTGTAATGAAGAGTAAGTATCTTTTAAATAATGCCTTAATTTAGATTGATTTACGAATAAAACATCGGTAATGCCTTCTTTTGTTTGAGGATATAATTTATAATTTCCAGTAAAATCCATATTAAACCACAATGTTTCTTTTAAAGCAAAAGCTTTTCTGTAAGGATAAATGTGATATGTTTTTGCAAATAAATCATTTAACATTATATCCAAAGGCATTATTCCACACTCTTCACACACTTCTCTAACAGCTGCGTTTTCCGAGGATTCGCCTACTTCTAACTTTCCTTTTGGAAGGTCTATAACTCCTAAGCGTTTAATAATCAAAAGTTCTCTTTTAGAATTACGAACTATACCACCAGCAGCTTGTATAAATATAAAATACTCAGTGAAAAATTGCTGATACTCACCCTTATTTATGCCGTAAATATTTATTGAGAACGAATTGTTAGTATCTAAAAAAACATTTAGCGAGTTTTGTAGCACATCTTTATCCGAAAAACGTATTTTTGCACCATAAGACTCATCAGATTTTTTTTCTGATAATAGAATAAATTTTTTATTGTAAAATATTTTAATCATAATTCAATGGAACAAGTTGCAAAACAAATCGCTGCAAAACTTTTACAAATTAAAGCAATTAAATTAGAGCCTGCAAATCATTTTACATGGGCTTCTGGTTGGTTTTCACCTATTTATTGCGATAATCGTAAAACTTTATCATATCCAGAAGTTCGTAATTTTATTACAGATTCATTTGTAAAAGTTATTAAAGAACATTTTGCCGACTTCGATGTAGTTGCTGGCGTTGCGACAGGAGCGATTGCACAAGGAGTATTAGTTGCCAAAGCAATGAATAAGCCTTTTGTTTATGTAAGATCAAAAGCTAAAGAACATGGCATGGGCAATCAAATCGAAGGATATTTAGAGTCAGGGAAAAAAGTATTGGTTATCGAAGACCTAATTTCTACCGGCGGAAGTAGTCTTAGTGCTGTAAAAGCTATTCGTGAAGCACATTGCGAAGTAATTGGGATGTGTGCTATTTTTACTTACGGATTCCAAAAAGCAGATGATAATTTTCATCAAGAAAATGTAAAACTTATTGCTTTAAGTAATTATGACTCGCTAATAGAACACGCTTTAGAAACTGGTTATGTGTCTGAAAATGACCTCAAACTATTGCAAGAATGGCGTAAAAACCCAGCTACTTGGAAAAAATAAAATTTTACTCATCTAATTTCACATCAAACACATCTAGTTCTATCCAATATTTTTTATAGAAATTTTTATTCTCTTTTATTTTTTTAAAATTATATTGGCATTTTTAACTGTCCGATTTTTTAGGACAACTCACTTCTTCGTCTTTTAATTTCATTTATAGATTGCTCCAGTATTTTCTTGCACGAGAATTTCGTGCTAAAACACCAATTATATCCACAATAGAAAAATACCATTTTTCATTTTCAGTTTTCTTAGTTGGTAAACTGATTTTTGCAGATAATAGAATATATTTGACAAATTAATAACGCATTTTAAAATATTTTTCATAAATTTGATGATTGTAAATCAACTATTTTATAAATTTTAATTATTATTAGCTATGGAAGAAAACTATCAAGACCCGGCTCAAAGGGCTCCAAAACAGCCAGAGCAAACGAATCAACAGCAAACAACGCCAGCTTTGCCAAATCAAATACCACCACCGCAACCACCACCACAACAACAGCAGCCACAACAACCACCACAGCAGGTTCCTCAACAAACTCAACAACAGCCTCCACAAGTTCAATATCAACAGCCCCAAGCTCAGTATCAACAGCCACAACAACAATATCAACAACCACAACAACAACCACAACCACAAGCTCAAAATTATCAACAAAACTATAATCAAAACACTCCCAAATTGTATCCACCCATAAAAATTGGAGAATGGATAGGTGTTATGATAATCATGGCAATTCCGTTAATTAATTTTATTATGTTGCTTGTTTGGGCTTTTGGAAACGGGAACCCCAGCAAAGCAAACTGGGCAAAAGCAGCACTGTTGGTTGGGATAATTAGTAGCGTAATAATTTTTGTAATTTATTTAATCGTGTTTCTTATTGCTGGAATTTCACTTAATTTGTAAAGCTGGCACTTTTAAATATTATTAAAATTACTACTGTCCGATAAAACTTTCGAATCACAATATTTGGGCATAAAACTATTTATGTAGTATATGCATGTAATTTCAAATTGTAAATTTTTATTACTTTTACAATTTAAAATTACATATTCACTATGCACACAATAATAAATCAAACTTATCAAACTATTTTGCATAATTGCAAATCTGAAATTGAAGAGTTGATGATTAGTAAAGTTTTATTTGGTGTAAATATGACCGCAGTTGAGCTCTCTGATAACAGCATTGGTGTCGCAAGCACTTTGTTTCAGAAACAATCCCGTCCAAATAAACACAACAGATATTACGGCGATTTTTCTCCTTCAAAATATTGCAATCAAAAAGTGTCCGATTTATTCAAATTCGATAGAGAATCAAACCTTATAGACACTTTACGTATTGCAGTTTTAAACGCAATTTCGGCTAAACAAAGAGAAGCTGGTGGATACAAAATTCTCGAAAACACCGATCCAATTGATTTAATAGATATTAAACCAGGGAGGAAAATAACTTTAGTTGGAGCTTTTAGGTCGTATATTGAGCTTTTATCCCAATCTGGCGCAAATCTTAAAGTTTTGGAGTTAGATAAGAACATTTTTATTGAAGAACATAAAAAATACTATGTCCCTGCCGAAGAATATAAAACAATACTTCCAAATTCAGATGTTGTAATAATAACAGGTTTAAGTCTTGTAAATAATACTATAGATGGTTTATTAGGATCAGCAAATAAAGAATCCCAAATTATTGTTGTTGGACCAAGTGCAAATATTCTTCCTGATATACTTTTTAAAAATGGAGTAAACATAATAGGAGCAACTCGCTACAACAGTCCTGTCCAACTGTTCAAGCTTATCCAAGAAGGAGCGAATGCTTATCATTTATTTCAATATTGTGCACAAAAAATTTGTATAATTAATGAATAGTCTTGTTTTAAATGATAAATGGATAAAAGCCTCAGTAATTGGCACTATTTGGGCAGCTTCCGAAATTGTATTCGGCAGTTTTTTACATAATCTAAAAATACCATTTAGCGGCCATATCCTTACCGCAATTGGGTTAATAATACTTATCTCGGCAGCTTTTCTTTGGAATGAAAAAGGAGTAATTTGGCGAGCAGGACTTATTTGTGCTATAATGAAGACAATGTCACCATCAGCTGTGATATTTGGCCCGATGATAGCAATTTTTATCGAAGCTATACTTCTTGAAATATCAATCCTACTTCTTGGCAAAACATATTTAGGTTTTATTATTGGTGCTGTTTTGGCTATGTCGTGGAACTTAGTACAAAAAATTATAAGCTACATAATTTTTTATGGCTGGAATATTATCGAAATTTATAAAGGACTCGTGAAAATTGCCGAAACACAAATAAATATTCATTTTGATCTACTCTGGTTGCCAATAATTATTTTACTTTTAAGTCATGCGATTTTTGGTATCTTGGCAGCTTTGATAGGAATTAAAGCTGGTAAAATAAATGCGAATAAATCATATAATCCAGAAAATATTGAATTGAACAAAAACACTTTACAAAAGAACCAAACACAGGACATAAAACATTCTACTACCTGGTTGATTACTGACATTATCTTAATAATTTGTGGGTTTTTAGTTTTAAAATTTACAAGTTGGTATGTTTGGAGTTTTGTAACCATCTTGATTGCCTCAGTATGGATAATGCGATATCGACGAGCTTTAAAGAAAATCTCCAAGCCTAAATTTTGGATAATTTTTGCAATTATTACCATGCTTACAGTTTTTGTGTTTTCAAGATTACATTCCGATGAAAATTATCTTATTAACGGTATTATTGCTGGAGTTCAAATGAATTTTAGAGCAATAATTATAGTGTTAGGTTTTTCGGTCATTGCTGTTGAATTATACAATCCGAAAATACGTGCTTTTTTTAGTAAGACACCGTTTAAGCAATTACCTATTGCTCTTGAGCTTGCTACAGAAAGTTTACCTGACTTTATTGCCGCACTACCTGATTTTAAATCAGCAATCAAATCACCTGGAACAGTTTTTCACTCCGTCCTTTTAGAAGCAGATGCTCGTATCAAAGAGATATCAGAGAGTTACAAAATAAAACATAGAGTAATCATAATAACTGGAGAAAAAAATGAAGGAAAAACCTCTTTTATTAAAGACATAATTAGCTTATTGACAGAGCATAAAATAAATTTTGGAGGCGTTCTATCAGCAAAACAGCTCGTTGATAATAACTGCATCGGTTATGATATTGTTGATATTAAATCAGACTTTAAAACTCCTTTTTTACAACAAGGCGACATGCTTAATTCCGAAAACAACATAAGGTGGTCAATTGTAAAGCAGGGTTTAGAATTTGGAAAGCAATCATTAAAAAAGTCAGTTGAAAATAATGATGTAATAATTATTGACGAAATTGGTCTGTTAGAACTACAGAACAAGGGCTGGTCAGATTTTCTTAATGAGATTAAAAATTATCAAGAAAAAATCTATATTTTAACTGTACGCAAAATGTTTGTAGATGATATAATTAGCAAATATAATTTGGGAAGTGCTGTAATAATTAACATTGCAAATTCCAATCCAACACTTATTATAACAACAATAAAACAATGGCAATTTTCTTATTAGGGTTTCTTAAGTCCACTACCTTCAATAATATTAAACAAATAAGTCTCAAAATTATCTATTGGAGAGGGTGCTGGAGATACCAATAAGGTTCCATTAGGGTCTATAAAATAATAAGTTGGATATGTTGAAACTTTATAGGTGTTTATAACATCAGAATTTATTTCAGTAAACAAATACTCCCATTCATATTTATTATCGGTCATAAATTTTGTTGCCTTTTGGCGATTCTCATCTGTAAGCACAGTAATAAAAACACAATAAGCTTTGTATCGCAAATAAATATTTTTTATAAGCTCGAATTCATTTTGAGAAGTATAAGTTGTGGTATTTGCGAAATTAAGATACACATACTTACCTCTGTAATTAGTAAGTTTTTTAATATTCCCAACAGAATCGGGGAGTTCAAATGGTGGTGCAATTGTTCCCTTTGCAAGACTTAAAGCATTGTCAGCGATATTTTGTGATATTGTTTGATGCTTTTGATAATCAGTTGAAATATAAAGTGAGTCTAAAGTTAACAAAAGCGGCAACCACGAAAGATTTTTATTGGCAAAACTATCATTAATCCCTTTTAAAATAACCAGTTCTCTAAATTGTTTGTTTTTAAGCTCAAAATGTTGTAACAGAAGTTTATGAAGACGTGTAATACTATGTCCGTAATTGATTACCGCAAAAAGATAAGCCCCATTTTTTGAGATTAAATACTTGTCAAAATAATTGCTGTAAATATTATTAAACAAATCCATATATGCTGGATTATCATATAATATAGTGTCTTTGGTAAAATATGCAAAAATAAGTGCCTGCTCATATTGTTTTTGAGTAGCCAGATTCTTTAATGCAGCGACACGATATTTTTTATATTCTTTAAAGTAACTATCATCAGCATACTCGTATCGTTTGTTAATTTCATTGATAAACGTATCCACACCTGTTTTGAGTCCTAATGAGTAAATGTCAAGTAATTTTAGATCATGGTATCTGGAATAATAGTAATCAAAATCAATTATCAGATAGTTTAAATCTGTTTTTTTCATGTTTTTAATTCCTATATGCACTTTCTCTGACATAAAAAACGGATTAAAAATATCTTTTGCCTCTTTTTCGGCGAATGGCGGTAGAATAATCTCGTATTCTTTGTCTGGCTCGACAAAAAAGTAAGCATGATAAATACCAAATTCTCCAAAAACATAAGTGATTTCTTCTAAATCAAACTTTACCCAAAATTTACCAATAGAATCAATTGTCAAACGAAACATCTCTTCTTTAATAAAAGTTATTCTGTCGTTATAGCGATAAAAAATAAGTTCATTACCTGCATATTCTTTGGCAGTACCAAAAACTTCAGAAGCTTGCACAGAACAACCAATTCCTAAAACAACTAATATGTAAATAATTAGACTACGCATCAACAATTTTTTCAAATACAAATTTATTTCTTTTAAGCAAATTCTATACTATAACAGATAAAACTCTTAGAATATTTTGTCTGGTAGGTAATTATATTCATCAAATAAAAATAAATTGTAAAACTACCCTTTAAATATGATTATATTT
>JAQVOR010000174.1 GCA_028702535.1 Bacteroidales bacterium | reverse complement strand
CTATCTGGTCGCCACTACCAGCGGTGCAATTACTGCTAAAACATGTCCATGTATTTGTTTTCGGGTAAACCTGCATACTTGGCGTTTTGTCTTTATGAAATGGGCAGCAAAGTCGGTGGTTTTTATCGGGCTTTAAGCCGTAATGCTGCATTACTTTTTCTATTGGCAGCCGTTGTTTTATTTCTTGGATTTCCATACTTGAAAATTTTGCAATAAATAATTTCATTTATTTGAAAGCAAAATTACAAATATATTTCATATCTTTGCAATAATATTTCATCAAAAACAAAAATAATATCAAAATCTTTCAAATTATGGTAAATTTGCAGACAACAATAGAACTTTACAATATGAAGTTTAACGAGAAAATAAAGGCACTACGCAAAGCTGCTAATATGAACCAGCAAGAACTGGCAGAGAAAATACATATACATGTTACCCATTTATCTAAAATGGAAAACGGGCATCTCTTGCCCTCTATTGATATTGTGCAACGTTTAATGAAAGTGTTTGCAGTAAGTGCTGATAATCTTTTAAACGATAATGAAAACAGCGTAGTGGAGCTTCAAAACCATGAACTTAATGAGCAACTTATGATGCTTAACCAATTGGATGATGACGAAAAAAACGCCCTGATTAAGATTATTAATTCCATGCTTACTAAAAAACGCATGAAAGATTTGTTGGATGGGAAAGTGGGGGTATAAATAAAAAAAAGGGACATATTTCGAGTTATCAATGTTTTTTATAAATATCTCGTATTTTAAGATGTTGGTTTATTGAATGATTCTCAATAACACTTTCTTCAAAATACTCTTCTACTTTCAGCCATTTTAAATCATATGTTAAAGAACTTACTTTATTTGAATTACTAACAAAAAACCAAGCCCGATCAATATTTTTTATTTTAAATATTAATTTAGGATTCATGTCAAGGATTTTATTTAAAGATTTCAAGTAATGCCTTTCTGCATAAATGTTTTTACCACAATCAAAATGAGATACATTATCGATTTTTCTAGGACAAAATATTGTGTCATTATTCCAAAATAGTAAAGTTCCAAAATACTTATTTTTTTTAAATAAAATAGCTGAATTAATTGGATTTACAGTATCTAATTTCACATAGTATTTGCTACATATTGTATCTTTGCTGGCAATAAATTGTGGTATGATTAAAATGTTGTTACCATTCCTATTTGTTTTTCTATTACATATATTGTTAAAAACGATATTGTGTTTTATTGTCTTTTTTTGAATAATATCAATAATTTCGTTAATATACTTGTCATCATCAAAACTAATAAGGGTTGTGTCATTACTTTTTGAGAAAACCGAAAACGATATTACTATTAGAAACGACAAATACAATGAGCTTTTAAATATCTTTTTCATAACCAATTTACCTTAATCCGCCAATTGTAAGCCTATCCCATATTACCTTATACAACTGTTTTTGTGTCCATCTATAATTTGCACCCCTTATAGGATCATGTGTCCAAAAGACAGCCTTTGAATTTGGTGTCCACATTCTAGCCCTAACAATAGTTGAGCTATGAAACAATTCCGGTCCTTCAACTGTAGTAATTGTAGTGGGGAATTTATTAACTTCCATTGTTCTAATTACATGTAAAGCATTATCTGGCTCCCCCATAATTTTAAACCCTGCTGCGTTAAAATAATCATTTGTTGTAGCCCCTTCTGGAAGAGATTCAAGTATTATTCTGAAGTCTTCTTGAGTTCTTGTTCCTCCATGATATTTTTCAATCATTTCACTATTTGCTAATAAACAATCCATCTCACCTGTTTGTGAAATATAAGGTATATCTAAACTTATGTCTTTATATGGAGGCTTACCAGTTAACGGATGATTTCCCGCTCTTGTTGATGAAATGCCTCCAATTATTCCTCCAATACTTCCTCCAATTAGACCCAGTTTGATGCCGTCCGTTAGTCCTACTCCTAAGGATTGTCCAAAAGCATTACCTCCCATTAATGAATTTCCTGTTCCAGAAATAAATCCGCTAGAAAAACCTCCACCAAAGCCTGATGCAAAACCTCCTACAAAACCAAGTGAAGATGATGTTACACTTGCTGTTCCCATAAAGCCCGCACCAAATGTACCTGCTCCGGTGTAAGCAACTCCAACCCCCGCTCCAACTCCTGCTCCCAATGCACCAGCAGCTGCACCTATACCAAAATACCCTAATCCTTGCCAAAAATTATCAACATTGTTCCAGTTTACTATTAAATTCATAGTGCCTCCAATAGCTGCTCCAACAACCAAATGCACCCACTGACCATCCGGGTCAGTATAAACCAACGGATTATTATAACAATACGAATACCTATTATAATTCTGCGGGTTATATGGATTTTGTACATTATTATCAGGAGAGAGAACTCGGGCAATTACTGGGTCGTAGAGGCGACCGTTCATGTTAATTAAGCCAAACTCGGGGAGCATCTCGTGTCCTGTGTAGCCACGGAATAGCTTTGTAAGTTGTGGGTTTTCTTCGGGTGTGCCGGTTAGGGGATTACGGTAATTTCCCCATGGGTCGTATCTTTGTTCCTCAATTATTTCGCCATCTTCATCGGCAATTGCTACAATGGAACCTAAATGGTCGGTTATTGTATAATACAACTCCGGCTCTGCTCCGTTTTCGCTTATGTAAACTGCAACATTTCCCATTGGTCCGCCTACATAGTAATATTCGGTTGTTATTTTTGTTTCGGGTTTTCTTTGTTGCGGGTTTACGCTTGCAACTAGCGACTGTATATAATTACAGTTGCTTGTTGTGGTGTTATATGTTTTAATTGTTGAAAACATTAGTCAAAGATAAAGAATTTTTTAAAATTATTGTTAATTTGTAATTGCAAGTATAAAGGGAGCGGGAATATAAAGCTTATAGCTAAAACAATAATTTCTTTCATTCTATAAGTTCAAATTAACAAAAAATCTTTATCTAAAATCATTAATAATAATAAAATCATAGGAATTTTGCTTATCAATGAAAATCCTATCGGAATTTTTGATTTGGTATATCTTTAATATATCATCGTTTTTCAAGCTATTAAGAGCCCTGCGTTGATCTCTGTCCCAACCAAATTTACTTAATTTTCGGCTATACTTGTAATAAACAATTGCACTTTCAACTTTTCCAAAAAACGGGGAGTCATTTCTTTCGTTAATTAGTTTTGCTATTGAATTGCAATTTTTTGCAGCAGAACACGTTCCAATTTGAACAAATGCTTTTTTGTCAGGATATTCATTCCCAATAGCTATAATATTATTGACAATTATATCAGTCATTACCTGTACAGGAACAACTGATTTATTTTTATTATAGTTTGTAATATAGATGACTATTGAATCCACAATTCTGCTAAAGTAATAGTAATCAATGCCAAATAGACTTTCGCACAACTCTTTGTTTTTCAGAATCTCTGCTTCGATTTGTAAAAAATCATCTAACAGTTTCCTATAATCAATATAACATGGATTTAAGATATTTAGACTCTGATTACTCTCAGGAATTTTTGCATTCAAAGAAATTACAAGTTTTTTTAATTCTTTTAATTCTTCTGGTACTTCATATTTCATAATAATATCGTGTAGTGCCAATACTGAAATCCATTCAGGGTATTCAATTCCGATTCCATGAACCTCAACTTTTCCATGATTGAAACTAGATCTATTGAAATCTGTGAAAAATTTTGGATTAAAATATATCGATTCATAAGTTTCTAATGTTATACATGATTTTTCGAGATTCTGAATAAAAGTGAACTCTTTACTGGTTTCATAATATTGATTGAGAAAGTACGCTATGCTTAATGGGATATCCTCCAGAATCAAACTAAATCCGTGATTAATATGTAAAGCTTTGAATATTTCTAATTTTACCATATCATTGCCTTTTGCTTGATAATGAATACCGCTAAAAAAAATATTAGTTTCAACTTCAACAGAAAATTCATGCTGATGGTTTTGCGCAAAGTTTAATGTGCTCCACAGTACAAGTATTAAAAATAAGCAATTTTTCATAAATCTTATTATTTAGAAATCCAAGGAACGAAAGGAATCAAAAAAGGAAAACCTTGTTGCCATTCTGGCCAATGAGAATCTACCCAATAAGGTTCAGCCCCAAATTTCCAACCAAAAATTGGGATATTAACTTTATTAATAGTTATAGTTAAAGCTCTAGGCTCAATATTTCTCCATTGACTTTCCAGACGTGGATTTACTGGTCCCAAATAGAGGGGGCATGTGCCTTGAGTTGTTTTTCTTTGACCAGTCCAAATATTTCTACCATATCTAGCAGCCTGAAAACCTCCAACAACTCCTCCATATATTCCTCCGCTTATAGATGTTTTTATACCATAGGTCATTGATTCGGAAAAATCGTTAGAATCATTTGTAAAATAGTGAGAAATTGTCCCACCTACAAAACCTCCTGTTGCTCCAGAAATCATTCCACTTATGACACCTCCAATATGCGATGGTGAATTTCCAAATAATAGATTACCGATACCTTCCCCTACAAACCCTCCTATTAAACCTCCGGTAAAACCACCTAAAACATCATGTATTGTTAATCTCTCATTATACACCAGTGATGAAACAGTACTACTCACAGTTGAACTCATGGACTGAAATATAACATTTTGAGCCGGAATAGATAAGGCGGAGCCTGCAGCAGCAAAGCCACCTGTTACAGCTCCAGTAATTGCGCCAACTCCAACAGCTTTCCAAAAATCACTTCTACCCCAATTCTCAAAACCATCTTCACTAAATGCCATATTCAACGTATACCCAGCACCTCCTGTTACTGCTCCCCAACAAGCAGCATCAAGTATCATCCCCACCGGAGTCAGTCCAATAGGTGTTAGTAAGACCGTAAACACAAACTCCCCACTCGGATCCGTATAACTCAACGGATTATTCAGGCAATACGAATACCTATTATAATTCTGTGGATTGTATGGATTTTGTACATTATTATCAGGAGAGAGAACTCGGGCAATTACTGGGTCGTAGAGGCGACCGTTCATGTTAATTAAACCAAACTCCGGCAACATTTCATGCCCTGTATAACCACGGAAAAGCATTGTAAGTTGTGGGGTTTCTTCGGGTTCGCCGGTTAGGGGATTACGGTAATTTCCCCAAGGGTCGTAGCGTTGTTCCTCTATTATTTCGCCATCTGCATCAGTGACAGCTACAATGGAACCCAAATGGTCGGTTATTGTATAGTACAACTCCGGCTCTGCTCCGTTTTCGCTTATGTAAACTGCTATATTGCCCGTGGGTCCCGAAATGTAGTAAAAATCCGGTAACAACTGGGTTATCGTGAGATTATACTGATAATTATATGTTGTTGATACTTCGGGCATGGTGTAAAGATAATGAAATTCTGTTTATTGTGGGATGGCGTATGTCATTTTTTTTACAAGAAGATGGATTCTTGGGTAGTTAAGCATTTATGATTTATTTCTTCTTTACAATTA
>JAQVOR010000053.1 GCA_028702535.1 Bacteroidales bacterium | reverse complement strand
CGGAGGCTATAATTTTTGAATGAAACGTAAGATTCGCACCAGCTCCAGGATTAGAATAAATATATGCCGAACCAGCATTGGCTAAAGTTCCTCCTTCGCCCTCGCCATAAGCTCCAACAACAGCAAAATTGTCGTTTATAGCCACATCAGATCCAAAATAGCCTTGTGTTTTAAGTTCTGGAGAAACAAGTTTCTGAATTTCCGACCAAACGCTGTCGTTATAGTAAAACACATAAGCCGCACCAGCAGAAATAATCGCGTCTTTATGTTTATTATAAGCTCCTGCAATAATATAATCTCCACAAATATCTACTGAGAAACCAAAAAAATCAGCAGCCGCTCTATCTGATGGAACAATTTTTTGAGTTTGTGTCCAATTAGCTCCACTTTTTTTAAAAACATAAATAGAGCCAGCACTTGTTAGGGTGTCAGTAATTATTGCACTTTTATTATCGTTAAATGCTCCAATAACGATATAATCTCCATCAATGGACACTGAATTTCCAAAATATTGGTTTTTTTTTCCATCAAGAGGAATTATTTTTTGTGTTTCTTCCCATGTACCTTCATTATTATGAAAAACATAAGCTGCACCCGCAGTCCAAATAATATTTGGGCTATTGCTATAATCAGTAACTCTCCATGCACCAACAACAGCATAATCTCCTTTAATATCTACTGCATATCCAAAATTATCTTCTGATGCTCGATCGGAGGCTGTGATTTTTTGTATTTCGACCCACGAGTCATTTATATTCTGTAAAATATAGGCTGCTCCAGCTTGTGGAAGATAGTTATTTCCTAAGGCATCTCTATCTTGCCCCCAAGCTCCTACGATTGCAAAATCACCATCAATAGCAACTGATTTACCATAATATTCTTCTCCATTTCTGTCAGAGGCACATGTTTTAACAATTTGATCCCAGTTTTGAGCATTAGTGCGTAAAGAAAATAGAATCATGACAATAATAATAGAGAAAATGCATGTCGTTTTCATAGTAATAAAATTTCTATAACAATCAGCTTTTTGTTTATAATATCAATACAAATGATATTATATGTACAAATATAAACAATTTTTATTATTGTTGGGGTAAGAAGGTTTGATCTTTTTAGGTTTTTTTTAAATAAACTAATTTACTTCGTAGTCATACAAAGAATAATACCAAACCAAACACTCTGTTTATTTTTTTCCGCTTCGTTTAGTATTTTTCCGCTTTTTCTTTTGACGTAGTCCGCCAGAGTTTATTTTTCTGCGTTTTTCACTTTTTTCGTGAAATGCTCCCTGCGACTTTTGGATATCGGGGGTTTTTATATAGTTTTTTTGTTTTAAACCAGGTTTTTCATCTTCGGTTAGTAGGCTTGATATTTGAACCTCAGTTGGGAGTTCTAATTCTTTTAATCTTGCTCCGGCTTTTCCTTTTACAGATTGAAATAAATCTTCTTCGAAAGGTGAGTATAATAGAATCGAGTTTCCATTTTTATCGGCTCTACCAGTACGTCCGATGCGGTGAATGTAATCTGACGGATTTTCGGGAGGGCTCATGCTTATTACATGCGTAACATCCGTAAAATCAAGACCTCTGGCAACAATATCGGTTGCAACTAAGATTCTGATACTGTTTTTATCGTAGTTTTTAATAGAGTTAAATCTAAAATTTTGAGATTTATTTGAGTGAATCACACCTATTTCTTCGGGATAAGTAATCTGAAGTTTCTCAAATATGAAATCGGCATCTTTTTTGTTATTCGCAAAAACTAAAACTTTCGAAAACTCCTCTTTGTTACTTAACAAATCGTTTAACAGTTCTATTTTTGTAAAGAAGTTAGGTGCTTTTATTACGGATTGCTCTATGTTTTCAACGGGTGTATTTGTGTTTTCTATAATTATTTCTTCGGGTTGATAAAAATACCTATTAATAAAGGTACTGACATCTTCGCTAAGAGTAGCTGAAAACATCAGGTTTTGGCGTTTGTCGGGCAACATTGCAAAAATTTGTTCTAATTGTGCTCTAAAACCGAGGCTTAGCATTTCGTCAACTTCGTCTATAACAAGTTTTTTGATGTTTTTAAACCTCAACATTCCTGTAACTGCAATATCGTATAAGCGACCAGGAGTGCCAATTATAATTTCACAACCTCCATCGTATATATCTATTTTTTGTGTATTAATGTTTTTGCCACCAATAACAGATTTTATTCTAACATTTTTGTATTTGCATAGTTTATCAACTTCTTCGTGAACTTGTTTAACTAGCTCTCGAGTTGGTACAATAATTATTATTGAAGGATGTTTTTCAGTTGAGTACTTTAATTCGCTCAAAATAGGCAAAAGATATGCAAATGTTTTTCCTGTTCCTGTTTGTGCTATGCCTACAAGATCTGCTCCTGAAGTTATGCGTCTAAAGCATTTTTCTTGGATTTTTGTTGGATAAACAAATTCCAAGTCCTCCAAAGCTTTGAGTATTGGTGTTGATATACGAAGTTCTTTAAAATTCACTTTGGGTGTTTATTATAATTAATGACAAAAATACTGATATTAAATTTAGTTGGCAAATAAAAAAAGCTTCGCAAATTGCGAAGCTTTTAAGATCTGATGTTATGCAACTCTTATATTAAGCTTTTTTAACATTTACTGCATTTAACCCTTTACGACCTTCTGCAAGTTCGAAAGTTACTTCATCATCTTCTTTTACTTGATCGATTAAACCTGTTGCGTGTACAAAATACTCTTTTTCGGTTTCACCGTCTTTAATAAAACCAAAACCTTTTGATTCATTAAAGAATTTTACTGTTCCTTTATTCATAATCTAATTTAAAATAATAATTAATACTGCAAATATAGGTTAATTTTTAAGAATGAAACAAAAAATACAAGTTTTTTTTTATTTTTTTATGTCAAATATGTCTTTTGTCTCAAAATTAAGCCGATAATAGCAAAAAAATGTTGGGTTTTAAGATAATATGTCGTTTTGAAATCTTAATTTTTTTAAAATGACAAACCACAAAATTGTAATAAACTAGCATAATTCATGATAAATCACGAACAGAAAGTAAAGCTAAATCCGAGCGAGCCGTATCCAACTTATTAGCAGAAACAGAATTTGATTTTCTGTTGGCAATGTAAAGTTAAAAATTTATCACTGCACTCGGATTGCAACCGAGTGAGCAGTGGATGTTTTTTTTAACTTCCCATCATCCGCTTTTTTGCGGTAATAGAAACCTTATAAAAAAGCACATAATGAATATCAATTTTGTGGTATTGGTTTTGGGTGGTTTTGTGGTTTGGGAATTTTTACTGACGTTTACATTGCCTGCAACTTATTAGCAAAAATAGAATTTGATTTTTTGTCGGCAATGTAAAGTCAAAAATTTATCATTGCATTCGGATTGCAACCGAGTGATAGCGAACTCACTTCGACTTCGCTCACTTCTACAGGCTCACTGCATCGCAGTAAAGCTAATTCCGAGCGAACAGTGAAAACTTAAAATTGAATTGAGAATGTAAAACTGGATCACTGGATCACTGGATCACTGGATCACAGGATCACAGGATCACTGGATCACAGGATTACAGAATCACAGAATCACAGAATCACATTCTCACTTCAACTTAACAATAGTAATTCCAGTCCCACCAAACTGAACTTCTTCGTCATAGCAATTTTGAACTTGTGAAATTGTACGCAAAAAATCTCTAATGTTTTTACGAAGTATCCCGTTACCTTTTCCATGCAATATTTTAAGCTCTTTAAATCCTAGCATTACTGCCTCATCAACAAGTTCGGTGATTTTTGCAATTGCCTCATCAACTCTTTCGCCACGAACATCTATATAAGGTTTAAAGTTTAAGACTTTCTCGTTATAATTAAAATGCAATCCTTTTGCAGACCGGTTTTGTTTTTTGTACTCATCTTCACTTACCTTTTGAAGCTTATTTATAGCGATACTTGTGTACATATTACCATAACTTACTACTGCATTTTTTTCGCCAATATCGGTTACCTCGCCAATAACTTCTTGTCCTTTGATGCAAACTTTACTGCCAATATGTATCGCAGTTTTATCAATTTTTACAAATTCAAGTTTCTTCGTTTGCTCAATATCGTCAGAATCTTCAGACTTTGCTTGTCGAGCTTTTCTTTCTTCTTGTTTTTTCTTGTAGTGCTCGTATTTTCGTGCTATCTCATCGTTGTCGCTTTCAGCTTTTACTTTAAAATCTTTTTTGTATTCTTCGATTTCTTTACGAGCGATTTTAGTTTTTTCTTTATCGGCATCACTTTCTTTGATGGTTCTGATTGTATTTTCAATTTGTTTATTTACATCTTTGAGTAATTGCTCTGCTTCCTTTTGAGCCGAACCAATTATTTGTTTCTTTTTTTGCTTTAGGGTCTCTAATTCTATGATGTTTTTTTCGATAATTTCCTCTAATGATTTTTCTTGCTTACGAATTTGTTGACGTTTACGCTCCCAATATTTTTTATCTCGCAATACTCTTCTAAGAAATTTATCCATATTGGTTTGATCGCTTCCTGCTTTTTCTTTAGTTTTTTCGATAATATTTTGTGGCAAACCAATTCTTTGAGCAATCTCGATAGCATAAGAGCTGCCCGGCATTCCAATCTCTAAAATAAAAGTAGGCTCCATTTTGTTTTGGTCTATTAACATCGCAGCATTTTGAATGCCAGGCGTGTTAGAAGCTATTATTTTTAAGTTCGAATAATGCGTTGTTATCACACCAAAACAGTTTTTTGTATTTAATTCTTCAAGTATTGCTTCGGCGATTGTTCCGCCAATTACAGGATCTGTTCCCGAGCCAAACTCATCAATAAGTATCAGAGTTTTGTCATTCGCATTTTTGAGAAAATACTTCATATTAGTTAAATGTGAACTATATGTACTCAAATCGTTTTCTAAGGATTGTTGATCACCTATGTCCATAAAAATATTGTCAAATATCCCTATTACTGATTGTCCTCCAACAGGTACAGGAAGACCACATTGCACCATATACGATATTAGAGCTGCCGTTTTTAGGCTAACGCTTTTCCCTCCTGCATTTGGACCAGATATTATTAAAATGCGATTATCATTATCAAGTTTAAAACTTGTAGGTACAATTTCTCTTTTTTCTTTTTTTAATGCAAGATAAAGAAGTGGGTGTTTTGCGTTAAAAATGTCAAGTTGTGGATTTTCATCAATAGCTGGTTTGATAGCCTCAATTGAAACTGAAAATGCGGCTTTGGCACGTAGCAAATCAAGCTCTGTTACCATATTAGCAATTAGTTTTAACTCTTCTTGATATGGTCTAAACTCGTTTGTAATGTCGAATAGGATTTTTTGTATCTCACGATTTTCTTCAAACTCTAATTCACGAATAGTATTGTTTAATTCAACAACTTCGCGTGGCTCAATATAAGATGTTTTTCCACTTGCCGATTCATCGTGGATTAACCCGTCAATTTTCCTTTTAAATGTTGATTCAATTGGAAGTACAAGTCTGCCATTAACTAATGTCGCAGATAAATCACGACTTACCCAGCCACTATCTCTAATTTTGCCAAGAATATTATTAAGGCTTTTACTAACTGAGCTTTTCGAGGCCAGCAGGTTCTTTCGTATTTCTTTTAGCCCAGGAGAAGCATTATCTTTAATGGTGCCATTTTTTGATAATACTGTATCTATTCTGTCGGATAGGTATTTTGGAAAAACTAAATCTTTTATCTTATTCTTTAGATTAGGAAATTCATTTTTGTCATCTTTCTTAAAAAAAGCAATTAATGCTTTACTATTATCAAGTAGAATACGAATGTCAATGAGGTCAGAAACCTGTAAACTGCTGCCTTCTACTTTTAATTTAGATATTATATTATGTGTCTCGGGATATGCTTTTACTGGATAAGTATCATTAAGATTATAAATTGTTATCATTTCTTGAATTTCGTCCAATGATGTTCTTATTGAACAAATATTATTAGAGAATTCCATTTCGTCAACTAATAATTTGGCAGCATTTCCCAAGCAGGATGCTTTTATCTTGTTGCGAATTAAGTCAAACCCTATTTTGTTTTCAAAGTTTTGTGGATATATCATTAATCTAATTTTTTACAAAAATAGAAAATCTTTTAATAAGGGAAACTTATGAATTTGCAATTAAGGATTGTAAAACGATAAACTAAGCTATTAGCTAATTTTTGCGTCTCGAAAAACAACAAAATAGTTTAGTCAATTCTGCATACTTTATTATTTTACAAACCCTTAGTGTTTAGCCATAAATTGAAAAATCTTTTTTCTATGATAGAATTTATTAATTTTGTAAAAAAATAGACTTAAAAAAATGAAGCCACTCCAAATAATCAGTAAAACTGGCAAGATTTCAAACTCTGATGAACGAATTTTTAATTTTTATGCAGACTTACGAAACATTTCCCGTTTAGTACCACCCGATGTGCAAGATTGGGAAGCAAGCGAAGACACTTGTAGTTTTATAATCAAAGGTCAAAAAATGTCATTAATTATTATTGAACGCACACCCTATAAAACTATTAAAATAAAAGCTGCCGACAATTCCGCTTACAATTTTCATTTATGGATACAACTTCAAAGTCTTTCGGCTTACGAAACTGCAATACGTATAGTTGTTAGAGCAGAGCTTAATATGGTAATGCGTGCTGCTGTTAAAAAGCCGATACAACAAGGTGTTGACCAAATTATTGACTATATGAAAATGTTGCCATATTAATATTAATCAACTGCACAATTTAACATTAGACTAACAAAGTAATGTTTTACGTTTTCGGTTCTACATGCACAGTTGATGTAATGTTTAATTCACTTTTTATTGTTTTTTCGATATCGTTTGCAATTTTATGAGCTTCATCGACCGACAAGTCCGGATGTAGTTTGATATGAAACGTCATTTCTTTATGATCTCCATAATCATGGCAATGAAAATGATGTACACCTAAGTCGTTATTATGTTTTTCGATTATAATGCTTCTTACACTTTCGACAACAGATTCGTTAATTGGTTCACCAAGTATTTTATTTATAGCTTCTTTAATTATTCCAAAAACAGCATAAAAAAGTATCAGAGAAACTATAATTCCAAGCAGAGAGTCCATCCACCAAAAATATGGCTGTAAAAATATTCCAATCATAATTGCAACCGAAGACAATGCATCGCTTCTGTGGTGCCAGCCATCAGCTTTCATGGCAGAGTTATTTGTTTTTCGTGCTATATAAAACGACATTTGTGCAAGTGCCTCTTTAAATACAATTGATATTGCAGTAACAATAATTGCAAGTGTCCCAAATTGAGCAGAACCGCCATCTCTTAATTTGATAATTGAGTCGTGCATAAATCGATAAGCAACAATTGCTAATAAAATCCCAATAAAAATAGCTGCTAAATTTTCCCATCTCCCATGACCAAAAGGATGCTCCTTGTCGGGTTTTTTTGACGATAACTTAGTGCCAACAATCATTATTATTGAGCTTAATGAGTCCGATAGTGTATGCCAGGCATCAGCCATTAACGACAATGACCCCGAAACTATACCTGCCCAATATTTAAGAACAAATAACAAAAGATTAACAACAATTGAAATCCCACCGCCAAGATAATTTTGCTTATTTCGATTATTTCGTGTTACGTGCATAAAAACTTGTTTCAATTGTCAAAATTACAAAAATTAATTACTAATCTATACCGCAGCAGCAAATTAAACAGACAAAATGCCTGAGCGAAACAGGAGAAAATTGAAGAAACCGATAAGAAGCAAAAAAGTTTAACCACAAGGCGATGCACTGCGATGTGGTTAAGTTATTCTGCAAAATATACAGGAGATTTTTTTACAACCACTTTCTCCTTTTAAAATACCACATCATTAAAATAAACAAAACAATCATCAATCCCCAAACTACAAAATAGGCATAATGCCATTCTAATTCAGGCATATATTTAAAGTTCATTCCGTAAATTCCTGCAATAAAAGTCAGTGGAATAAATATAGTTGCGATTATTGTAAGAACTTTCATTACCTCATTTGTCCGATTGCCTGTTCCAGTATAATAAAGCTCAATTAAGCCTGATAGGAGGTCTCGATAGATTTCTACATTATCAATAACCTGAATTGTGTGATCATATAAATCACGAAAATAAATAATGTTTTTCTTTTTTATTAAGTTGGAATCAGTCTTTTCAAAACGCGACACAAGCTCTCTTACAGGCCATACAGCATTTCGAAGCAGCAGATTTTCTCGTTTAAGATAATAAATTCTATGTAAAATTTCTTTATCTGCATTTTCGATAAGATTAGCTTCGTATTTTTCAACTTCCTCGCCAAGATTTTCCAAAAGAAGAAAATAATTATCGACAATAATATCAAGTATTGCATACAGCAAATAATCTGTGCCAAGTGTCCTTATTTTTCCTGCCGAATTTCTGATTCTATTTCTAAGTGGTTCAAATACGTCTCCAATCTTTTCTTGAAAAGATATTAGATAGTTTGGTCCCATAACAACACTAACTTGCTCTGAATCAACACTTTTAGTGTTGGTGTCATAAATTAGCATTTTTATCACTGCATAAACATGCTCATTATAAAAATCAACTTTTGGACGTTGATGTGTATTTAAAATATCTTCAAGAACAAGCTTGTGGATATTAAACTTTTCGCCTATTTTCTTTATAACATTCGGGTCATGAACTCCGTTGAGATTTATCCAATAAACATTATTTGATGCATCAGACACATCAATATCGTCAACTGTATGTACAATTGATTCCGAAAAGTTTTCTGCCGAATATTTTATTTGCTCTATTTTAACTTCATGATTTCTTTCATGTCCAGAAAAAATTAGACTCCCCGGCGGTAAACCAGTTTTTGATTTATTTCGTAAATTAATTTTCATAGTTTATTTATTTCCCAAAATTCAACATAATTCTTAAAGTTATTATCGTTGTTTTTAATCAAATCACACTATTTATAAGCGTTATAAACTCTAAGATTGTATCAAACTCTGGTTTTTAATATCAAAGATAAACAAAAACATTTTACTAGCAATATACTTGATTAACTTACTGATAAACAGTTTTAACGACAAATTTGTTAATAAAAATATAAAATATTTGCTTTATGATTATTATTGAAGTACTTTTAGACTTTTAAACTCAAATGGTCGAAAAATGCAAAAACATGATCAAGTAAAACAAGGATTGATAAACTCAGCACGAAGAATGTTCGCACGATTTGGCTTTGAAAAAACTACAATGAACGAAATTGCAATGGAGGCTCGTAAAGGGAAAAGTTCATTGTATTATTATTTCTCGAGTAAAGAAGAAGTTTTTCAAGCGGTAGTTGAGTACGAAGCAGAAATACTAAAAAACAAACTTTTTGCTGCTATCACTTCAATTGACGATGCGTCAGAACAATTAAGAGCTTATGTTGTAGAAAGATTTCAAAGTATTAAAGATTTAGGCAATCTTTATAATGCTTTACGTAATGATTTATTAAATCATCTCGATTTTATTAAGCATGTACGTCAAAGATATGATGAAATGGAATTACAAAAACTTTGTGAAATATTAGAAACCGGTAATCGCCAAAATATATTTGAAATTCATGATATTCCTACTGCTGCCGAAACTGTTTTGATGACAATTAAAGCTGTTGAATTACCATTATTATTGGATTATGAGGCAGATGTTTTTGAAGACAGACTAAATTCTTTACTCGATATATTTTTTAACGGACTTAAAAAGAGATAAGTGAAAAGAGCGTTTTTTATATTAATAGTTTTATTGTTGATATCGAATTTGATTATTGCACAATCAAATACGGACACAATCTTTTTGAGTGTTTTAGATTGTCGCGAAATTGCTTATGCGGAAAATTACACAATCCAAACTGCTAAGGCACAGTACGCAATTGCCGAAAATCTTAATATGTCTGCTAAAACTCAATATTTTGGACAATTTAATCTTGTTGGGCACTATCAATTAACAAATAAGCCTTTTCAGGTGTTGAGTGATAATTTATTTATGCCGGTTGTTCCTTTTTGGTCAATAGATCAAGCGAGTATGGGTTTAAATCCTAATATGTTAGAAAATCCATTGCTTAATGGTATGGTTTTAAACCCACTAACTGGCGAAGTAATGACTGATCCTGAAGGTAATCCTCTTTTCTTCTTTTATTCGTATTTGCCTGCCGATCAAATGAAATTTGGTACACATCATAATTTTGTTTTTGGTCCAAGCTTTATGCAGCCACTGTATTTGGGCGGAAAAATTAGAAGTTTAAACAAAATTGCACAATCGGGAAAAGAGATTGCATCATATAAAATGAATATCGAACAAGATAAAGAAATATATAAAATTGAACAGGCTTATTGGCGTATAGTTGATTTGCAAGAAAAACAAAAAATTGTTGAGAAATATCTTAAATTGCTAAATAGGGTTTTGTATGATGTCGAAAATCTATACAATGAAGGAATTATTACTCGTGCCGAAGTTTTGCAAGTGAATGTAAAAATAAATGAAGCTAATCTTGATCAAGCAAAAGTAAATAATGGTCTGATGCTGAGTGAAATGGCACTTTGTCAACTAATAGGATTACCTATCGAATCTAAGATATATTTAACTGACACGCCCAACGATATTCAAGCTTTGCCAAACTCTGATGGAAGTGCACAATTAGCATTAGATAGTCGCAGCGAAATCAAAATCTTAGAAGAAACTCAAAAACTGGCTATTGCTCAACAAAACATGGCAAGATCAAGGTTTTTACCCAACGCAGCTCTTGCGGCAAACTATTTATTTATAAATCCAAATCCATATAAAGGTTTTGATAAGAGTTTTGGGGCTGATTGGACTGTTGGAATAAGTATGCAAATACCGATAACACATTGGGGCGACAGATTTTACACTATGAACGCTTCTAAAGAATTGATACATATTGCTGAATTAAAAAAAGAAGAAGCAAAATCTTTAATAAGCTTAGAAGTTCAGCAAGCATGGTTTAAATATTCCGAAGCTGTAAAAAATCTATCACTTAACGAAAAGTCGGTAGAATTAGCTGAGGAAACTTTACGAATTTCGCAAGATAATTTTGATGAAGGAATGATATCTATTACCAAACTTTTAGAAGCACAAACTAATTGGCATAAAACAAAAGCAAATCTTATCGAAGCTAAAACTCAAGTAAAAATGCTTGAAGTAGAATATAAAATGAAAACAGGTCAATTTTAAACAATCGCATTATGAAAAATACATATATAGTAATATTACTCGGAATTTTGTTTCTGACATTATCTTGCTCTAATAAAGAGACAAATGATATTGATGAAATTAAGGATGAAAAAATTCCAGTAAAAACATCTGTTGCCATTAAAAAATCGTATGATAAAACTCTTGAATATTCAGGAACTTTTTTCGCAAATAAAGAGGCGAATCTTGGGACTTCTATGCCCGGCAAAATAGAAAAGTTTTATTATCCAAAAGGTACTTATGTAAAAAAAGGAACTGTCTTAGTTGATTTGTCATCAGAATTACTTACACAAGCACTTATTGAGTATGATGCTATAAAAAAGGACTACGAACGGATTGAACGTCTTAAAGAAAAAGGAAGTATTAGTGAAATAGAATTCGATCATGTAAAAGCAAAGTTTGATGCTTCGAAAGTTAAAACGGATATGCTAAGAAATAACACAAGTATTATAGCTCCTTTTGACGGTATAATTGCTGATTATTTGGTCGAAGAAGGCGAAAATTATTTTTTTACGGTCAATCTTGAGCCTGGTTACAGTAACACAAGCGGAGTTTTGAGATTAATGCAACTAAATCCATTAAAAGTAGAAATTCAAGTTGGAGAAAAAGATATTTCAAAAATACATATAGGACAAGAAGTTAGATTAAGCTGTGATGCTGTTACAAATGAGTTCTACACTGGAAAGGTCTCGTTTATAAAACCATTTCTTTCAACCACATCACGTACTGCTGGTGTCGAAATTCAAGTGTCAAATTATGGAGGAAAGATTATGCCTGGGATGAATGCAAAAGTATTTGTTGATTATGGCTCTGAAACGGGCGTTTATGTGCCTGTAAATGCAGTTTTTAGACAACCCGGAACTCCCGAAGATTACGTATATATTGTAGAAAACGATACCGCTTATAGAACTCGAATTACTAAAATAAAAACCGAAGGAGAGTATGTTTGTGTCGAAGGAGTAAAACAAGAAAGTGTTGTTGTGCTTGAAGGTAAAAACAAGCTTCGAGATAAATCCTTAGTTAACATCGTAAAAAATTAAATTGCAATGAAATTACCAAAAATTACAGTAAGCCATCCGGTAACAACTTTGATGTTTTTTCTTGCAATTTTGTTTTTCGGAATATTTTCATGGGTAACATTACCAAAGGATTTGCTGCCTGCAGTTGAGTTGCCAGCTTTAACAGTTGTTACGATATATCCAGGTGCTGCTGCCGAAGATGTTGAAACGCAAGTTACTGATCCAATGGAAATAATACTCGCAGGAACAGAAAATCTTAAAAAACTCACCTCGGTTTCAAAAGAAAATCTATCAATAATTTCATTGGAGTTTGATTGGGGTACAGATGTTTCGGCAGCCGCAAATTCTGCCAGAGACCTTATTGAACTTGTTAAAAAAAGCTTGCCAGCGGATGCAATGAATCCTTATATTATGAAGATTAATTCGTCAATGATTCCTATTGTCGTTTTTACTATAAAAGCTGAAGAAAGCTATAGCGGTTTAGAAAGACTTGCTTATGATAAAATTGTAGATCCTATCACAAAGGTGCCAGGCGTTGGTTCTGCTTTTATAATCGCTCAGCCTACAAGAGAAATTGCCATTTTGGTAAATCCAAATAAACTTAAAGCTTACAATCTTAATATTGCTGCCATTGCAACGGTTCTGAAAGCATATAATATTAGCATTCCTGGAGGAAATATCAATTTTGGTAAGTTCGATTTTTCTGTCAGAGTGCCTGCCGAAATTAAAGATATAGAAGAGATAAAAAAAATTCCACTAATTGGATTTAATAATAGGATTATTCGTCTCGAAGATGTTGCCGAAATATCTGACGATTTTAAAGAAAAAGACGAAATTGCTTACGCAGACAGACAAAAAGCAATAGCTTTATTTATTCAAAAGCAAACAGGCACAAATTCCTATGAGGTATATAAAGGAATTATTGAAAAAATGGCCGAAATAAAAAAAGATTTGCCGGCTGATGTTAAAACTAATATTGTGTTTGATACCTCTAAAATTATATTGGAAGTGAACAATAGTTTGCAATCCACCATTTATTATGCAGCACTTTTTGTTATTTTAGTAGTTTTTGCATTTATGAGGGAGTGGCGAAACAGTCTGATTGTTATTTTAACTATCCCATTCTCGATGATGACGGCATATATAACAATGAAAGTTGCAGGATTTACAATTAATATCTTCTCTTTAATGTCACTAATTGTCGCAATTGGAATGGTGGTAGATAATGCAATTGTTGTACTCGAAAATATAAATAGACATATTGATAATGGCGTAAAGCCCAAAGAGGCGGCAGTTTTTGCAACTGGCGAAATGGGAAAAGCAATTACAGCTTCGACGCTCACAACAATTTCTGTTTTTATACCCTTAATTTTTGTTGGCGGAATTGTAGGGATATTATTTAAACAACTGGCAATCCTTGTTACTGTAACAATGTTAGCTTCGTTAGTAACAGCTTTAGCACTAACACCTATGCTCTCCTCTTTATTATTAAAACCAAAACCCTTAAAACCTAAAAAAAGAAGCCGTTTATTTAGATTTAGCGAAAATATTTTTATCGCTTTTGAATCATTATACGCAAAAACATTACGTTCGCTTGTTAAAATTAAAGTCCTTGTTGTAGTTATTGCATTAGCAATTTTTGGTGTAACTATGTTTTTAGCTTCAAATATGGGAACCGATTATATTCCTGATATGGATGCAGGTGATGTAATAACAACTATTGAAACTGAAGTTGGAACAAATGTTAAAGAGACAGAACGCATTGCAAAAATGGTTGAAAATATATATTTTGATGAAGTACCTGAAATGATTTCTCAATATACTGTTATTGGGCAAACAGAATCAAATTTTTTATCAAGTATAGGATTTGCCGAAGGTAA
This sequence comes from Bacteroidales bacterium, assembly GCA_028702535.1. Taxonomy (GTDB): domain Bacteria; phylum Bacteroidota; class Bacteroidia; order Bacteroidales; family ML635J-15; genus Bact-19. The sequence goes on along the minus strand of JAQVOR010000053.1, from coordinate 7,501 downwards.
AAACAAAGCAACTATTAGTGCTGGTCTTTGTCTGCCTCAAGATCGCAATCGAAGTGCAACCGAAATTGCAAGTATTATTAGGTCGCGGCTCGCACAAATACCCGAAATAGAAAGTTTTCAAGTTACTGGTGGATCGCTTATGCAAAATATGTTGCTTGGAACTTCAAAACCCATAGAAATTAAAATTACTGGTAGAGATTTTGAAAAAATTAATCAAACTGCACTTGAAATACAATCACTAATGGAAAATACCAATGGTCTTAAAGATGTTGAAAACACAATAGACCGAGGTAAATCCGAATATCATATTATTATTGATAATGATAAAGCATCGCAATATGGACTAAATGCTGCTTTAATTGGAATGCAGGTACGACAAAGTATATACGGAGCCGAAGCTGGCACTTACAACGAAGATGCAAACTCATATAATATGATTGTTAGATATGATAAGTCGGCTCGTGCAAATGTTTCTGATTTAGATAATATTCTTTTGACAAATCTTGTTGGAATGCAAATGCCACTTTCGGCTGTAGCTCAAATAACCGAAGGATATGGACCATTAGAAATTAAACACGAAGCACAATCACGCATTGTTACAGTGGGAGCAGAGCTTGATGGAATTACGCTTAGCGAAGGTGCAGTACTTGCTAAAAATATTATCAATAGTTATGATAAAGATCCTTCGGTTTACCTTAATCTTGCAGGTAAAGTTGGTGACCAAAAAGAATCTTTCGGAGACCTTAGTATTGTATTTATAATTAGCATAATGTTGGTTTATATGATTATGGCTTCGCAGTTTGAATCGTTTAAAGACCCATTTGTTATTTTATTCTCAATTCCTTTTTCTCTTGTTGGTGTTGTGCTTGCTTTTGTAATAACAGGATTAAATCTAAATATTGTAACTTTTGTAGGAGTAATTATGCTTATGGGTATTGTTGTAAATAATGGGATTGTGCTTGTTGATTATACAAATCTTTTAATCGCTCGGGAATATAGCATTACTGATGCAATTGTAGAAGCCGGAAGATCACGCCTCAGACCAGTTTTGATGACCTCTTTAACTACAATTTTAGCTATGATTCCAATGGTCTTTAGTAAAAGTATAGGTTCTGAATTATGGGGTCCACTTGGGGTTACAATTATCGGCGGTTTATTAGTGTCAATGATTATTACACTTATTTTAGTACCCTGTTTTTACGGAGTAATGAATTTCAAAAAATTTAAAAACAACTAATTATGAGAATGATATACATAAGCTGTAATGTGAGTATGCTCAATGAAATTGTAAGTCTGCTAAAAAAATGCGAAGTAAAATCTTATCAAATTGTTGAACAAGCAAGCTCCATGAACAAAATAGGAGATCCCCGACTTAATAATGCCGTTTGGCCTGGATATAATTCATTGTTTTTTATAAACCTCGAAACAGAAGATACATACAAGTCCCTTATAGCTGAGCTTAAAAATTATAACAAAACTGTATATATGCCAGATGAAAAAATCACAGTTTCTGCTTGGAAAACTGATGAGTTTTTTTGGGAATAAATTGGAAAGGGGAAGTAGAAAATAGTAGGTGGCAAATTTGTGTGATGATACCAAATCATTTACAATGACTATTAATATTAAATGGTAATGGTAACGTTGGTAATATTGGTGACGGTGTTGGTTGTAACGATGTAGAGACAAGGCATGCCTTGTCTCTACATCGTTACAACCATTGTCATCGCCAATGCCATCGCCATTTCGACCATTCCCATTGCCGTCACAAATATTTTGATTACCAACAAAATCATGGTTTTTGATTTTAAAAAAAAATATAGAATTTTAAAAATATTTTAGTAGATATTTCCTATCTTTGGATATTCTTTAATTTTAGTAGTTTTGATATGAATTTTGAAAAAGAATTGACAGAGAGAAGTGATTCAAAGTGTGAATTATGTGGTTCAACTAATAATTTGACCTCCTTTGAGGTAAAGCCTCCACAAAGCAATAGTGCAGAAGATTATATTATGGTTTGTGGCACTTGTAATGAGCAGTTATGCAATCCGGAAAAAATTAATCCAACTCACTGGCATTGTCTAAACGATAGTATGTGGAGTCATGTTCCTGCTGTTCAGGTGCTTGCATGGCGAATGTTAAACCAACTTAAAGCCGAAGGCTGGCCGCAAGCTTTATTGGATATGCTCTATCTTGATGAGGAAACATTGGCATGGGCTAAATTGGGAGTTGAAGAAAATACAGATGAAGATGCAATTAAGCATATTGATAGTAACGGTAATATTCTTCAAAATGGGGACAATGTAGTTTTGATAAAAGACTTGAATGTTAAAGGTGGTGGGTTTACCGCCAAACGAGGAACCACGGTAAGAGGCATACGATTAGATCCAAACAATCCCGAATTTATTGAAGGAAAAGTGGACGGACAACAAATTGTAATTATTACTCAATATGTAAAAAAGAATTAATATCATTCCAAACAATTAAAAAAAGCTGTATTTTGGAAGGGTAATAATAAGAAATAAGCCTTATTAACCTTCCAAAAGCTAAAATAAAACCATATTTTGGAAGGGTAATAATTGTAAAAAACTCTTAATATCATGCCAAACAATGAAATAAAGTTGCAATTTGGAAAGGTAATAAGCAAAAAAACACCTTAATAGGTTGCCAAAAGTATTTTTTTGTTAACTTTACAATTAATTATGAAGAATTGTGCTAAAGCAATCCCTTAGGATTTGTCAAATAATTAAGTATGCAGAATTGACGATGCTATTTTGTTGTTTTTCAATCACTTAGTACTTAATTTTATTTATTATGTCAAAAATAATTGTTGGAAGAAAAAAAGAAAAGAGAATATTATCTCAGTCATTAAAAAGCCATAGATCAGAACTTATTGCTGTTTATGGACGACGACGAATAGGTAAAACTTATTTAATTCGAGAGTTTTATAAAGACAATATGATTTTTAGGTTTACAGGATTGCAATCTGGTACCCGAGCAGACCAAATTGAGAATTTCATGATTAAGCTAAATGAAGTAAGTTATGAATTTAGAAAAGAGAGTCCTTCTACATGGCTTGAAGCTTTGCATCTTTTAAAAATTTACTTATCAAGGATTGATGAGTCGAAGGAAAAGAAAGTAATATTCATTGATGAGTTCCCTTGGGTAGATTCGCATAAATCAAAGTTTCTTCCTGCATTTGAGAATTTTTGGAATGACTACTGCACCACCAGAGATGACCTTATAGTTGTTGTTTGTGGCTCAGCCGCTTCTTATATAATTAAAAATATAATTAGAAATAAAGGCGGTTTATATAATCGAATTACCAGAAAAATAAAGCTTGAGCCTTTCAATTTGTCCGAAACAGAAGATTTTTTTAAATATAAAAAAATACGGATGAAAAGAATTGAAATCTTAAAAATTTATCTCGCTTTGGGAGGTGTTCCAGAATATTTAGAATATATAGAGCCTGGAGATTCATCGGTCACGGCTATTAATAGAATATGCTTTGAAACTAATGCTCAATTAAAAAATGAATTTAATATTGTGTTTAAGTCCTTATTTGATAAAGGTGAATATCATGAAAAAATAATTCAAACTTTAGCTGCTGGTAAAAATAAGGGAATGTTAAGGGATGAAATTATTAAGGAGATGAAAGTTCAGTCAGGGGGCGAGTTTTCTAATCGTATGGATGAACTAATTCAATCAGGATTTATACAGAAATATGATTCATACTGGGATAACAGGAAGTCCACCTTATATCGTATTAGTGATGAGTTTTGTTTGTTTTATCTTCAATTTATGACAAAATATAAAAATGCAAGTTGGGAACACCTTTTTAACAAACAAGAATACAAAATTTGGTGTGGCTACTCTTTTGAAACAGTTTGTCTAAAACATATTAAAGAAATCAAAGTAGCATTGTTGTGTGATCAAATTCCATCAAAAAACTATTCGTGGAGCAACAATAAAGCTCAAATAGACATAGTTATAGACCGAGATGATGACACAATAAATTTATGTGAACTTAAATTTTATAATGATGAATTCACAATAGATGAAGCGTATTATAAAAAGCTTTTAAATAAAGCAACACAATTTCAGGAAGCTACCCAATCAAGAAAAAGCATTAACACAGTTATAATCACTACTATGGGAGTAAAATCAAATGAAAATAGCAGGGCAATTCTATCTAATGAAATTACAATTGATAGTTTATATGCCAGATGAAAAAATTACAGTTTCTGTTTGGAAAACTGATGATTTTTTTTGGGAATAAAGAGAGGAGGAGGAGAGTAAGTAGTAGGTAGAAAATTTGTGTTGTGATACCCAATCATTTACATGGGATATTAATATTGGATAGTAATGGTAACGTTGATAATATTAATGACGGTGTTGGTTGTAACGTTGTAGAGACAAGGCATGCCTTGTCTCTACAACTTAACCAAGCTCTCAATAATCTCTTTCCTAACAGGCAAATTGTCGTAATCTAAAGGCTTTATTGATAATAATTCAAATATTATTTTATCATCTTTTTCAATTAAAACAACAGTACCAGGAATTAAGAACCGATAATCATTAAAACACCAGTTGAAATTTATTTCTTCAGTGTACCAAACATTGTATGTCCATTTCCCTTTAAGGACTGTAGCATTTTTACATAAATAATTATTGATTGTTTGGGTTTGGGTATTATATTTTATTTCTGGAGCTTTCCATGCAGAAATAGAGTCAGATTTAGATTTGTATATTTCGTTAATGTATGAATGTTCTTTACCCAAAACAGGCTCTGATAATGGATCATTTTTTCGCCACGTTTTTTTATCATATCCATTTATATTTACTTTTTTTACCTTCTCATTGTAATTTGCCATTACATATTGAAAACGAGTTTTCTTTTTGTCAATTACTAAATAAGTCTTATAAAAATCATAATTTGTTTTTATTGAATCTATTTGAAAATTTATGGCTTTTTTATCTTTAAAGCTTAAAATATGTTGATGTCCTTTTTCTATTGAATATTTAGATTCAGATTTTCCTTCTGCAGCTTGCTTTAAAGAAACAGCGTATATATCAGTTTCATAAATTAAGTGATAATTCTGGGCAGTAATTAATGTTGTATTAATTATTATAAGACTTAAAACAAGTTGGATTTTGGCAGTTTTCATAATTAATAAAACTATTATTATTTGTATTTATTGTAAAATTGTTATCTTTTCGTAAAGATTAACCAAAAATTCTAAATATGAAAAAGAATCTTTACCTGATATTCTTATTCCCATTGTTTTATTGTGGAACCTGTAATCACGAAAAAGTTGACGGGGAAATAAAAATGCATACTCAAGAAATAAGCATTGGCGAAACTCTTGAACTTGAAGCGATTATTTATGACACAGATAAAAAGCTCAAAAAAATTATGTGGGATGTAGAACCATACGAAGATGTAAATATTATTAGTCCAGTTTATGAAAACGGTGATTCAACTCAATATAAAGCGCTTTTTATCTCGGACAAAGCTGGAACTTATCGAATTACACTCTCATGTTTTTATATACAGACAAATCCTACTTTTATTGATGAGGTAGAAATTAAAGTGATAGAAACAAGTGATTAGTATAATGTGAACAGCATTTAAAACTTACTCAAATACAACGATATATATTTATTAGTTGTCTTAAGACTAAATTAAACATAAATATTCCCAACATGAAAAAGATTATACTACTATTCGTTTGTTTAGTTGCAAATTTGATAATTTTTGCACAAACTCCCGTGGCAAATGCTGGTGAAGACGCAGATTTCTGCGGTTATACTGGAACCCTTAATGCTATTCCAAGTGTAGGTACAGGTTTATGGACAACGCCCGACTTGGAGCATATTACAATTAGTGAACCTAATAATCCAAACTCCGAAGTAATTTCAAATATTATAAACACTTGGGATACAGAGCATATAGGTTTTGAACTTATTTGGACTGAAACTTCAGGAACAGAAACAGATAGTGATACTATTTTAGTGAATTTTTATGAGCAACCCCAAGCATACGCAGGTGTTGATAGTGCAGTTTGTGGAAACACCTATCAACTTGGTGCAGTATTTGACATAAGCGAAACCGGCAATTACAGTCCTTCTGGTGCGTGGTCGGTTTATCAAAAACCAGTACCAGCAGCTCAAACAAATATTCAGCCCCAAAATAATGACACAGCAATGTGTACGGTATCGCATTACGGAATTTATCAATTTATTTTCAAAGACATTAATACTAATCTCCCAAGCTGTTATGATACGGACACCGTACTAATAGAATTTTTAGAAATACCAGTTGTTTATGCGGGTGAAGACAAAGACGTGTGTGGAAACTGCACAGAACTTGAAGCAACTTCAGGCGGTTATAATGGCTTTTGGCTTGCTAATGGCTCGACTTGTGAGGATTATGAAGACCCAAATACTATTGTTTGCCAAAGTACATACGGTTCCGTTGAATATATATGGTTTGAATCCAATCAAGCTTGGACAAATCCTACATTCGCATGCTCATCAGAAGATACAGTAATAATAACCTACTGGCGTATTCCTACTGCAACTATTCTTACAGATGAAGCCGACTCTACAACTTGCGGCTTAACATTTGATAGACTTAGAGCCGAAAATCCAGGAAGTGGAATAACAGGTTATTGGTACACAAGTAGTCCAGCTACAGACTTTGAAGACGAATTTTCATTTACTACTACTTGGACAACTGTACCAAATTATGGCTATTACGATTTTTACTGGATAGAACAAACAGGTCCTTCATACTATCCAGATTTTTGCACAGACACAGCCGGTCCTTTAACAGTCCATTTTATTGAAATGCCAGTTGCTAATGCTCGTTCTGACACCCTGTTTTGTGGGTTTTCTGGAAATCTTAATGCTATTCCAAGCGTAGGAACTGGAGTATGGAGTACTCCTTCGGTATCAAATATTACTTTTGATGACCAAAATGATCCAAATGCAGGAATTACATCGTCAATAATCAATACAGGACATCCAACAAATCCATATTTTAACCTTATATGGACTGAAGATAACACAAACGGCTGTAGTGATAGCGATACAATTAAAGTTATATTTGCAAGAATACCAAATTCAAATATAAATTTTATTCCATCAAAATGCTTTGGTGAACCTGTTACTATTGCTGCTAATGAAGATACATTACAACACTATACATGGAGTTTCTATGGCGGTATAATTGATAGCACAACTATTAATCCTTTAGGTGGTCAATATGAAAACTTTGTTCATTGGAATAGCACAGACACTTTACATCGTATTAGTTTAATTACAACAAATTACTGGGGTTGTCAAAGTATAATTACTGTCGATACCGTTTATGAACCTGCAGTACCAGAATTTGATGTAACAATTGTTGCAGATACTTGCATGCTTGATAAAGGTGCAATTATATTTGGAGACACACTTAGCAATAATTCATTCTGTTGGCTAAATGACGTTTATGGAC
>JAQVOR010000052.1 GCA_028702535.1 Bacteroidales bacterium | reverse complement strand
AAAACACGTATAAAAACAGATATAGTACTATAATAGAAAAGCTGTGTTTTATTGGAAAGAAAAAATCTGGATTACTAGAATACTGGATTACTAGATCACTAGATTACTGGATCACTGGATCATTGGATTACTGGATCACTGGATTACTGGATCACTGGATCACTGGATTACTGGATCACTGGATCACTGGATCACTGGATTACTGGATCACTGGATTACTGGATTACTGGATCACTGGATTACTGGATCACTGGATTACTGGATCACTGTGATTCAGTCTTGCATTTTTGAAAGAGATTTAAACTTAGTACTTTTTAATCGATATCAATAGACTTAGTAATTTCTCTATTTTTCTTAATAAGTTTTATGATAGATTTAATATTGAACATCCCAGTGACAAATGCAAATAGTAAACTTACGCCAGCAGCACCGATAGCGGTTAAGAACCACGCAAAATTTATTTTTGTGCTGAATTTTGCAATTAAAATACTCAATATAATAAATCCAGCTAGCGAGGCTAAAAGTTTAATATTTGTTTTAAATTTGAAAAGATTTTTTGCAATTATTAGTTGACTTATTCCAGTAGCTAATTGTGTAATCATACTTGCAACTGCGGCTCCCAGCACATTGTATTTAGGAATTAGTATGATGTTTAGTCCAATATTTAATACCATACCACAAGCCGCCATAATGTTTAAATATTTTAAGCTTCCATTAGCGGTAAGTAGTGTCCCAAAAATATATGTTGTGCAAATGCCCAAAAAACCAATAATTAAAGCACTTAAAATTACAGAGCTTGATTCGACATGCTCCCAGTACATTAAATTCATTATTTCTTTATTGTAAAATAAGCATATACTCATCAAAATAATTGCGGGTACAATTATTAGGGTAAACGAAAGTTTGACTAAATCTTCTATACTTTCTTTTTTCTTTATCATGCGTGCAAACATTGGCAAAAGAAGTACAGAGAATAAGTATGCAAACATTGATGCCGCTTCTAATATTCTAAAAGCCTGTGCGTAAATTCCAGCTTGTGCTTTACCGTCTGGCAACATTCTTTCGAGCATTACGGAGTCTATTCGATTGTAAAATGCCATTAATAATAATAGTAAAGCGTAAGGATAGCTTTGCTTTAGAAATACTCTAAAAAATTTATAGTCAAAATTTAATTTAAAGAAACTTGTTTTGCTTAATACTATTATAAACGCAGTAATTGCAGTTAGTAAATATGCTGCAGTTTGAGTAAGAACAAACCATTCAATTTTTAGTTGTTGCTCCGTAACATTACCCCAAATTAGTATTGAACAAATAATAATCATCAAAAGCCTGTCGAGTACCGAAAGCATGCTGTCGGTTTTAAATAATTGCAAGCCGCTTATGTTTGAACGTAAATATAATGTTAGTGATGATAGAAATTGATTGAAGATTAATACACCAAGTATTAGTAGTTGTCTTTTGTCATATCCAATAATAAGTGCAAGCGATATTGATAAAATAGCATAAACAATAGCTAATAAAAATCTTAAGCTTATTATATTTGATAGGTGTTTGCTAAGAATACTGTGGTTTTGAGATATGTTTCTGTTATTGAAATTTGTAATCCCAAAATCTAGAATAATATTTAGCAATAAACTAAAATTAAAAAGCGAAAAGTAAAACCCAAATTCCGATGCTCCTACGATATTTTGTACCGAACGTTCGACACCAAAAATCCAAAATGGTTTCACTAATACGTTTAGCAAAAGCAAGAAAGACAGGTTTATTAGAAATTTCTTATTCAATGAAAATAATTTTAAATGCAAAGATAATTAAAAGATGTAAAATTGGAGAGGTAAGGAGAAAAAATGATAAAATCGGTTTTCGAGACCCAGATTAGCTACCTATGTGAGGTCACTAAGCTGAACTGCAGAGTCGAGTTTCACACAAAATATTAATCGCAATTTGCTACTTGCACTTGCACTTGCACTTACACTTACACTTGCACTTGCACTTACACTTAATTACTTACTGATTATCGGTAGCGTCTAATTTCGCTTTTTCAACAATCTTTTTGATATAGCTAGTGGTGGAATTTTGACTTTACATTGCCGACAAAAAAATTAAATCCTATTCCTGCTAATAAATTCGAGGCAATGTAAACGTAGGTAAATAAGTAAACCAAAACTCTATCTAACTCAGGTTAATAAAAACTTTTTCTGCAAAAATAGGGAATGAATTGAATACGACAAAAAGGGTGAAAGTTGCTGATAATCAAGGGTGGGTCAGGAGTTCTGAGGTTATCAAACAATAAAATATCTTAATCAATTCTACACAATATATTATGAACAAACACTATTTGATTTTTTATTAAATTGCGGCAGATTTATTTTTATAAAAAAAATATTTTATAAAAATAAATAAAACAGACAGCTGTACGTTATAATACATAAAAAACACAAATTGAGTAAATTCATAAAAATAACATTTATCGTTTTGGTTGTTTTGCTTTTATCTGTGCAAACCCGTGCTCAGTTTATAAAAATGGCTGACAGAGTAATTGTTGCCGGTTTTGTTTTTGAAGAGTCAACAGGCGAGGCTCTTGCGTATGTCAATGTTTTTATAAAAAAGACTCGCCGAGGAACCATAACCGATACTACTGGATATTTTATTCTCTCGGCAAGAATAAATGACACACTTACTTTTTCAAGCCTCGGATACGACCGCAAATACGTTGTTTTAACCGATACGGCTGCCGATAATATGAAACCTTTAATAGTTTTTTTAGATACACGCATCTATGAAATTAATTCGATAGACATAATCGCTTTGAAGAAGTATAAACAGTTAGAGTATGAGATTACAAACATGCGTCTGCCAAGTGACGATTATGTTAATGCTGCACGAAACTTCCCGTTTAGACCAGCCGATATTGACTATTATTCTCGTGTAAATGCACCAGGTTTCGGATTAGTATTTAGTCCAATTTCTGCTTTGTACGATATGTTTAGCAAGGAGGGAAAAGAAAGGCAAAAATTAGAAGAATTACAACAAGCCGACAGGCTTAACCGTATTATTGAGGAAAAATTAAATCCTGAATTAATAATGAATATAACTAGAATGTCACGCGAAGAAGTTAATATTTTTATTGATTGGTGTAATTTTTCGCAGGGATTTGTTGCCCGTCTGACCGAATACGACCTAATATCAGTAATCGTTTATAAACATAAACAGTATAAAAAATTCACAGGTCTATAAAATGTCCAAATGCACAAAACTTGCTTTTTATGAAATTTAAAATTAGCTTTACAAAAAATTAAAACTTTCGATATGTTACTTATTAAATCAGAATCAAAAGATGCTTATTTTAACATCGCTTTAGAAGAATATCTTATAAATAATTTCGATGAAGAGTTTTTTATTATTGCAGTTAATGAACCCTCTATTCTCATTGGTACAAATCAAAATACTTACGATGAGATTAACGCTCTTTATGTTAAGCAAAACAATTTAAAGGTAGTAAGAAGACTATCGGGCGGAGGAACAGTTTTTCAGGATTATGGAAATATTAATTTCTCGCATATTTATTTTGATGACGGCTCAAAACTGAACGACTTTAGTAAAGTTTGTGAAATAATCTTAAATTTTGTCAATCAAAAGCTTGGACTTGAGGCAAGTTTTGCTGGACGAAATGACATGATTGTAAAAGATAAAAAATTTAGTGGTCATGCTCGCCTGAAAATTAATAAAAAGATATTGCACCATGGAACATTGCTAATATCATCGAATATGAAGTCGCTAACGGATGCCCTTAAATTTAATGTTGAAAAATATAACGATCGTGCTTTACGCTCAAATCATGAAAGAATAACAAATCTCTCCGAACATATCGACCCTGCACCGTCTGTCGAAAATGTTTTTGAGATGTTTTGGGATTATTTACGCAGTTTCTTTCCAGAATCTAAAGTATATCAGATAAGTGCAGAAAATATTGAGGGCGTTAATAAATTAGTTTCTGAAAAATATTCGACTTGGGACTGGAATTTTGGCTGCGAAATAAACCTCCCATTGTATAATATAGGTTCTGCTAAATATGGAAATTACGAAATATATCTTCAAGCCGAAGATGACAAAATCAAGCAAATTAGAATTTTTGGAGATTTTTTCTCAAAACAAAATATATCTGATATTGAAAATGCTCTTATAGATTGTGAGATAAATTCAAAAGCGGTTACCAAAGCATTATTAAACATCGATTTTAACAATTATATGTCAGGAATAAGTCTCGAAGATTTTGTTGCAGTTTTTGATGAGAGTCTGGACTTGAAAAATAGGCAACTCCAAAATAATGAGGCAAAATAAGTTTAAGCCTTATAGTAATTGTTATGCTACAACCGAGACTAAAATGTATTTGTCGTGTTAAAGCCTTGTGCATACAAAATGAATATCTAAACAGGAAGAATTTAAAAACAATAGTTTGAAAACAATATTGGTAGATAGGAAACTGTCTGCTTTTTTTAGTGCATATACAATATGAAAAACATTAAATCTCTTGAAGAATTACTAATCGAAAAGTTGAGTAAAAAACTTCCAGGAATGTCTGCTCAGAAAAAAATGATACCTGCTTTTCCTGATAATGAGCCTGAATATTTTAATTATGACCAAATTTTGCGTGATGCCGCAGTACTAATTTGTCTGTTTGAGGATAATAATAGAATAAAAACTGTTTTAATTGAGCGAGTTGAGGATTCTGGACCTCACTCTGGACAAATTGCATTCCCAGGTGGTAAAAAAGAAAACACAGACAATGACCTTATTGATACCGCTATTCGAGAGGCAAACGAAGAAGTAGGCTTAAAAACTCCAAAAGAATCATACGTGGGTAGCTTAACATCGGTTCAAATTCCTATTAGCCGATATAATGTTTTACCTGTAATATGTATAGTAGAAAATATTGGCGAATTATTTATTTGCCAAAACGAAGTTCGTAATGTTTTTGTAGCAGATTTGTTCGATTTGCTTGAGTCTGAAAGTATTCGTCAAGTTTGTGCCAGACAAATAACCATTGATGCTCCGTCTTATGCTTTTGGTAAACATATTGTGTGGGGTGCAACCGCAATGGTATTGAAAGAATTAAAAGAAATAATTGGATGAGAAGGGGGGCGTTTTAGTTACGAGTTTCGCACTTATAGTTACACAGACTAATGCTTCGGCTTCTCAATTCTTCACTCTTCACTCCCAACTCCCAACTCCCCACTCCCCACTCCCCACTCCCAACTCCCCCCTCCCAACTCCCAACTCCCAACTCCCAACTCCCAACTCCCAACTCCCCACTCCCCACTCCCAACTCTACCTCCTTTTCATAGGCAGTTTTGTTCTTTTAATTCCATCATAAGCATAAAATGCATTTGCAATTGCTCCTGCGGTTGGTACTAATCCAATTTCGCCAATTCCTTTTGCTCCATAAGGTCCGATTGGGTCTTTAACCTCAACTCCTTTTACTACAATCTCAGGAGTTTCGTGTGCACGAAGTATTTGTAAATCTTTCATTTTATCACTTATAAGGTAACCGTCTTTCATTGGTAAGTCTTCGCTTAAAGCGTATCCAAGTCCCATGTGGACGCCTCCTTCAATTTGTCCTTCAAATAGCATTGGATTCATTATTTTTCCTGCGTCATGAGCGGCTATCATTTTTGTAATATTTCCTTTGTCGTCAAGAATGCAAACTTGTGCGGCGTAACCATACGAGTAGTGAATTACTGGTTCTTTGTCTGTAACACCTGGTTTGGTTGTCCAGTCGCAAACAAATTGTCCTGAATAAGTCTTACCTGCAAGTTCTTTTAAGGATTTTCTTTTAAGGTCTTCTTTTAATCCTTTTGCTGCATTTATTATTGCTAATCCAACTAAAGCTGTAGCACGTGATGATGTAGTCATACCAGTCTTTATTTGTGCTTCGGTATCAACAATTACTTCAATAATATCGGGATTTACAGAAGTTTCTTCGCACAATGTTTGTAAAGCCATATTATGCACTCCTTGTCCCATTTCTGTCCAGCCGTGATGTAGTTTGATGTGGGTTTCAGATATTATTTCAATTTTAACTTTTGATTCGTCAATCATCCCGTTTCCAACGCCGGAGTTTTTAATTGCACAAGCTAATCCTGCATATTTAGCATTGTTAAAGTCATCTTTTACAGCTTCTAAAGATTTTCTGATGCCAACGCCAAAAACTTTTTGACCTGTTGATGTTCTTAATCCGTCAACAAGCGCATTGTCGTATCTAAATTGCCAGCGGTCAAATCCTGCATTTTTACATATTTCGTCTATGCAGCTTTCAATGGCAAAAGTAACTTGATTAGCACCAAAACCACGCATTGCACCGCATGGAATATTATTTGTGTAAACGGTTTTTGCTTCAATATCAATTTCGGGAATAAAATATCCGCCTGCTGCATGTCCGGCAACTCGTTCCATTACTTTCATGCCAACCGATGCATAAGCTCCTGTATCGCCAATTGCACGTAATTTTAAAGCCGTTAGTTTTCCGTTTTCGTCAGCTCCAAGTTCAATATTCATAAAAACAGGATGGCGTTTTGGGTGTAACCTGATAGACTCTTCTCGTGTTAATGTTATTTTTACAGGTTTATTTAGTAGATATGAAAACATTGCGGTGTGTCCTTGTACAGTTAAGTCCTCTTTGCCACCAAAACCGCCACCATTAGGAACTAAAATAACGCGGATTTTTTCCTCTGCTAGTCCAAGTATCATTGCAATTTGCCGTCTGTCTTCATAAACTCCCTGACTTTGGCTAAATATTTCCATTCCACCTTTGCCATCAGGACGTGCAACTGTTGCTTCTTTTTCTAAGAACGCATGTTCTATTCTTTGAGTTTCGTAGTGATCTTTTGATGTGTATTTAGATTTTTTTAAGCTTTCGTTAGCATTCCCTATTGTAAAACAAGTTGTGTCAAAATTATTCGGTTTTTCGGGATGTACTCTATCTCCATCAATCGCTTTGAAAACATCAGTTACAGGTTTATAAACTACGTAGTCTATTTTAATTTGAGCAACTGCTTTTCTTGCTATCTCATCTGAATCTGCCACTACTCCTGCAATAACATCTCCAATATAATGGGTAGTGTTTCCTTCCTCAATCATTACAGGCCAGTCATTAAATATTAGACCAACTTTTTTTTCTGCTGGGATATCTTTAGAAGCAAAAATACGATGAACTCCTTTAATTTTTTCGGCTTCGCTTGTGTCAATTTTTACAATTTTTGCTTTAGGATAATCACTAAATTTTAATGCTCCATAAAGCATTCCTTCGAGGAATATATCATCTACAAAATCTCTTTTTCCTAATGCAGTATTGTAAGCATCATATTTTGGTTGCGAAATACCAATTTTACCGCTTGTTTTAGTAATTTCAAGTGTTTTATTTTCTCGTATTGTTTCTCCAGCAAATTGAATGGCTTCTTCAATTTTTTTATAACCTGTACATCTGCAAATATGTGATTTTATTGCTTTTCTTATCTCTTCTATTGAAGGATTAGGATTGTTTTGTAATAGAACTTTAGTCCGGCTTATAAAACCTGGAGTACAAAAACCACACTGGACAGCTCCTTTATTTACAAAAGCTTTTGCAATTACATCTTTAACATATTCTGGGAATCCTTCGGGAGTGAAAACTTCTGCTCCTGCGAGAGTTTTCATCTTTATTACACAAGATAATTTTGCTTTTCCATTAATTTCGACAGTACATGCACCGCAAGTTGCTTGTCCTGAGCAGCCATCTTTTACGGATGTTATATTCTTTTCCAGACGGAGGTAATTTAAAAGTGTCTTTTCAGTGTCGCCTGTGTAGGATTGTTTTTCGCCATTCAAGGTAAATTTTATCATAATAAATCTTTGTTAAAATTTATAATATTCAAATTTAAAAAATATTACAGACTTCTCAAACCTATTATTACTATACTCATTTTTGCAGCAATTTTTAAATCTAATTCATTTTTAGCCATATTGCCTGTAACATCAAGGATTTTAAAGTTTTTATCAAGGCTAATAATTGTTCCTTCAGATTCAAAAATATAAATATTATTTATCTCTGTTAAAGCTGAAATAGTATTTTCAAATTTGTAATAAATTGTTTGTTTATCTTTATCCATATAGTATCCTTGTGGAGCATTATCAAACGATTCTTTGGTCAAAAACACTTTTGGTTTTTCTTTATATGGTGCCGAATTAGTAGGGCAAAATGTGTTACAATTACCACATTCGTTACAGAAATTAGCAATATTTAGAATTTGATATTTTTGTTTTACTTCAAAAATACCGTTACTAACAAGATTGTACTTGTCTTTTGTAAATATAATTTTTTGCAAATCATATTTTACTGGATTAACATCATAGGAGTAATTTGCGAAGTTCGGACATACTGTTGTGCAAATATTGCAAATTTCATCACAATAAAGGCAACGATTAGCTTCTGTGATAATTGATTTTTCGTCAAGAGTTTTGCTGACAAGATTAAAGTTTTGACGATTGTTTAAAGGTGTTTCTACTAATTGTTGAGCCTCAATGCGTATTGCTCGTTTGAGCATTAACTCTCTTTTTGTTATTTGTTTATTGCTTTCAAGATGTGGAATTTCGAGATTAAGTTTGGCTTTATTTATGATTTCTTCAGCAGTTCTTCTTCCGTCTGAGATTGCAATAATAGCAGTTGCCGCATTTCTTTTAGCGTCTCCACCAATAAAAATATCTTCAATTTTAGTTTGGTAACTTGCATTTTTGGATTCTAATAAATGATTATCGATAAAATCAATATCAATTTTTTGTCCAAGTGCAGGAATAATAGTATCACAAGGGATTTCAAATTCAGAACCTTCAATTTTTACGGGTCGAGGTCTGCCAGATGCATCGATTTCACCTAATTTCATTTTGCTACATAAGATAGCTTTAATTTTTCCATCTTTTACAATAATTTTTTCAGGAGAAACCAATTCAATAATCTCCATATTTTCTTCCATTACTGCTTTTATTTCTCCTTGGTCTGCAGGCATTTCATTGATTGTACGACGATAAATAATGCTAACTTTTCCTTCTTTACCAACAAGTCTATATGCAGTTCTTGCAGCGTCCATGGCAGTATTACCGCCGCCAATAATAACTACATTTTTACCAATACCTGTGTTTTGTTGTACTTTAGCTTTAAAAAGAAAATCAAGTGAATCCAGAACACCGCTTGTTTTATTTCCTTCGAGTTTGAAATCTGCTGCAAGTTGAGCACCTGGAGCCAGATAAATATAGTTGTAATTTTTTCTTAATTCTTCGAATTTATCTGAATCAATTTTTGTGTTGTAATTAATATTTACACCTAAGTTTGTAACACGTTTAAAGTCTTTGTCAATTGCATCGTCTGTTAAACGGAAACCTGGAACTGCAAACTGAACCATACCTCCCGCTTTGGATTGGGACTCAAACACGTCTATCGAAAAACCTGCAAGTGCAAGGTAATAAGCACACGATAATCCACTGGGACCAGCACCTATTATAGCAACTTGAAGTCCGTTTTGTTTGCCAAAAACTTTGCGTTTTACTTCTTCTTGTTCGGAGATAAAACGTTTAACTTCTCGAATTAGCAATGAATTGTCATAATTTACACGAGTACATTTATTTTGACATAAATGGTCACATATCATACCCGTAATAGCAGGAAAGGGATTTGTTTCTAAAATTGTTGCATAAGCATTTGTAAAATCTCCTTTTGAAGTATGATACATGTAATTGGGAATGTCTTGATTTGTTGCACATGTGTCTTTGCAAGGTGCTGATATACAATCGAAAGCATTAAGCTCACGAGTAGTTTTGATATTTGGTGCTATAATGTATTCGCGTTTATATTTTTTAGAATTTAAAACTTCTGTTGCATAGTCCGAAAGGTTTTTTGCAATTGCAATTATTGAATTTTCTTCGGTTGCAGTTTTACTGATGAATTCATGTATATTAGATGCCTTAGTAGTGTCTAAATTCTTTTGAATTTCCTCAAAATACTGATTTAAACGCATGTATCCGCCAGGTTTTAGTAAATCTGAACTTACTGTAACAGTTTTGAAACCACAGGCAAGAACATTTGATACATTAAAAGCATCTGCTCCAGCCGAAAATGAAAATGGAATCTCACCCTTTAAATCTTTATTTAGTTTGTTTGCTAAATTTATTGATAAGGCATGTAATGAGCGTCCACTCATGTACATCATATTAACATCTGTACCAAATACATCTTTATTGTTTTCAGATTCAAGAGTGTTAGTTAGTTTTAGTCCAAATTGCAGATTTTCTTTTTTTGCAACTGCTTGCAGAGTTTTGATGATATTTAAGGCATCTGGATATTTTAAATCATGTTCAAATGCGATGTCTGGAACTATTGCTCGAAAATTCAACTTGTTGTTAAGAATATCTCTAAGCATTTCTGGACCTAAAAGAGTAGGATTAAGTTTAACATAAGTATGAAGTTTTTTATTGCTCATTAAATAGCTTGCAATACTTTCGATTTCATCGGCTGGGCATCCGTGCATAGTTGATAATGTGATATTATCAGAAATTTTAGATGGAATTTTAATTTTTTTAATTTCAGGATAGATATCTTTAATTTCTTCAATTTTTGTATCAATTTCGTTTTTGCAATTGCTCATTTTCTCAAAAAACCACTGAATATTGTCATTCAAAATTCCTTCGAGATTATAACCAACACTCATATTAAATATGGTATTAACTTGTCCGTTGAAACCAAATTTGTTATGTAATAGATGAATAATTATCCATGCATTAAGATATTCGTTAAAACTTTGTTCGATTTTAAGTTCTTGTGACCATTCGCAATTATAGCCTTCATCTTGCATGTCGATACATGGTTTTGCAACGTCTATATCATCGAGTGTTTGAACGGTTTTAAGCTCTATATATCTTGAACCCATCAACCATGCTCCAATAATATTTTGAGCCATTTGCGAATGTGGTCCTGCTGCAACACCAATAGGAGTGTCGATATTTTGATTGAAAACATTTGCCTTATATGGGTTTTCGGATTTTGGTTTAAAAAACAATTCCTCAGGTATGCCAAAGATAGTTTTGTTGTTATCAAACTCGGTAAAGATTATTTGTAGTAATTGTTTTAACTCAATTGGGTCAAATCTGTCTGTCATATTATTCTTGTTTCAGTTTGACAGCAAATTTAGTAAATTTTTATTTAACGGCTATCAAAGAAATTGCTGATCCGGTTCTTCTTTGGCTTTGGCATGACTTTAGGGATTGTCAGATAACAAAATAGCTTCATCAATTCTCCATACTTTATTATTTGACAAAGCTTTAATTGATTTTTACTATCTTCGCAAAAATTGAAAATTGTGAGTAAAGATTTTTCGGCAGTGATTTTGGCGGCAGGCTATTCAAGTAGGATGGGAGTTCCCAAGTGGGGGCTTATGTTTGATGATGAAATAAGTTTTGTTGAAAAAATTAGTCTTGAATTTGCTAAGTCTAATTGTGAACAGATAATTTTGGTAGTTAATGAACTTAACAATTCGCAAATTATAGATAGAGATTTCAGCTTTCCAGATATCCTTAAAGTTGTGGTTAATGAAAATCCTGATTTAGGAAAGTTTTATTCATTGAAAAAAGCTGTGGAATTGTGCAATTTAGAAAAACCTGTTTGCTTTACGAATGTTGATAATCCATTTTTAGATTTAGAGCTGATAACTTTATTGATGAACGAAAGTTATAAAGCTGATTATATATCGCCAGAGTATGAGGAAAAAGGAGGACATCCTGTTGTATTAAGCTCGTCTGTTGTAAAAGCGATACATTATTCTCAGCAAAATGGTATGAATTTAAGCGAGTTTTTGTCGCAATTTAAACGAAAACGGGTAAAAGTAAATAACTCCAAAATAAGTTCGAATATTAATACAAAACTTGATTATTTCAAATGTTTTAATCGCTCTGTATAATCAGGGTAAACGCATACTTTAATTTTAATATCTCAGGCAAATTATTCGCATTCCAGTTTTCTTTTAGCTTTTCGTTTTTTATTAAGTTTAACATAAATAGAATAATTATTTTAAATTGTTTATGCCCTGAGCCTGTCGAAGGGATATATACAATTTATCCCAATATTACTGTTTGAAAAAGTATGCGTTTGCTCTGATAAATAGCAATCTTGCTAAAACAATTTCATTAAATAATTGTTATCTTTGAAAACTAATGTTTAATATTTAAAATATAATAATAAAAATGAAGAACATAACAAGAAAAATCATGTTAATTGCTGGTTTATCCTTTTTTTCAATAAGCCTTATTTTATTTACTGGTTGTGCGGCAAATACTGCAAAAAAAGGATTAGCAAAAGCAAATGAAGTAAATGATAAGCTTCTGGAAGCAAAAAAAGAAAGTATCGAAAAGTATGAAGCATTTAAAGATGATTCGGCAGTTAAAGTATCTGACGTTGATAGAACTATTGCTAAAGTGAGAGCAGATCTAAAAGATAAGGACGATGCAACAAAAGCAAAGGTTGAAACTAAACTAAAGGGGTACGAGCAAAGAACTCAAGCTGTAAAATCAAAAATCAAAAACTATAAAATAGAAAGTGAAAGTAATATAGTTTCTTTTATTGTAGAAACAACTCAAGAAATTGATAGTATTCGAAAAGGAGTAAAGGAATTGGTTAGTTTGTAAATAATCAAAAAATGTATAATGTATTTTGATGAGAGAGAGATATCAACTTAAATGCTGCTAAATGCAGCATTTTTTTGATTATATTTGTGCCAAATATAATGATAATAAGAAAAGCTAAAATAGAAGACTCAAAAGTAATTGCAGCATATATGATGCTAGCGATGAGTGACATATTTTGTCAATTAATTGGAGAAAATTCTTTTGAAAATGCAACTCAAGTCTTAGAATGTTTAATTAGCAAAAAAGCAAATCAATATTCCTATGAGAACTGTTGGGTAGTAGAAAGTAAAGAAGGTATTATTGCCGCAGTTAGTATTTATGACGGTGCAAAATTACAAGAACTAAGAGCACCTGTTGTCGCAATGATTAAATCAATGTTTAATAGAGATTTTTTGCCCGAAGATGAATCACAAGCAGGAGAATTTTATATTGATTGTCTTGGCGTACAACCTGATAGGCAAGGCAAAGGTATTGGCTCTAAAATATTGCAATTTTTGATTGATGAGTATGTGCATAAAAGAAAAGAAATATTAGGTTTATTAGTGGATAAAGAGAATCCATACGCTAAAAGACTTTACTTAAAATTAGGATTTGAACTAATTGGTGAAAAGACATTGGCAGGAAAAAGAATGGAGCATCTGCAAATCTAGAAAAAACTTTATAACTTTAAAATATGTTTGACGAATCAGGAAAATACAAAAACAATGACCACTTCTTTTTTACTGCAAAAGTAAAACTTGAAGATGTTTGTAATGCACCAAAGGACGCAAGTGGAGTTTATATTGTGCATGAATTAAAGAATGGGCGAATAGACTTGGTTTATATTGATTATTCTAGGATAGTTCAGGGCGATGGAGGAATAATGCATTCTAATGGGGGACTCTACGACAGAATTGTTAATGGACATCAATTTGGAAAAATACCACGAAAGAAATCATGGAAACAAAAATTGATTGATGAAAAAATTGATGCATTAGACATTTATTGGTATGACACAATGAATGAAAATACGCAAGATATTCCAGCTTTTGTGGGAGCAAGAATAATGCAAAAGTTTTTTGAATTTAATGGGCGTTTACCTCGATGGAATAACGAATTTTAAAATCTCGAAAACACTAGTAGAAGCCTAAAATAATTGTATAATCAATATAATTTACAAATTTGGAAACTTATATTTGAGTTTGTGGTAATTTGAACAACAAAGTGTTCCAAATCTTAACTTGTGAGTGGCAAAATATTTTGTGAAGTTAAATTTAATAGATAGATTAAAATAATATGAAAATAAGAAAAGCTAAACAGAAAGATATTGAACAATTAACAAAATATGGAAACATCTTATTAAAACAACATTCTAAGATTGACCCATATTTTACTCCTATTGAAAATGCCGATAAAATATACAGAAAATTTTTGGAAAGCTCTCTAAATTCTGAAAACAAGCTGCTGCTTGTTGCAGAAAAGAATGAAAAGTTGCTTGGATATGCGGTAGCTGAAATTCAAACCAGATCGCCAATATTTAAAATCTCTAAAAATGGGTATATAAATGATGTATTTGTATTAGAAGAATTTCGTAAGCTTGGCATTGCTACTAAATTCTTATTGGAACTAAAAAAATGGTTTAAAGCTAAGGATATAATTTATATAGAGTTATCTGTGCTTGCTAATAATGAGATTGGTAAAAAAACATGGGAGAAATTTGGTTTTGATGCCTATGAAATTAAGGAAAGAGTAGAAATAAAAAAGTTTAATATTTAATTGTAAATTTGTTTTTTTTAATATATTTGGGTTTTATAATATTATATTTTTATAAATTAATACATACTAATACATAAAATTATGGCAATAATTAAAGTTTGGTTAGATGAAACTGAGGATGAATGTATCTCTTGTGGAAGCTGTGAAGCAGTTGCACCAATGGTGTTTGAGGTTCCTGATAAAATGATTGTGATTGAAGGGGTGGACTTCTCGCTTTATGAGGATGAAATTAAGGAAGCTGTAGATATTTGTCCTACAAGCGTTATTAAATTTGAAACTGATTAGAAATTAATTAGAGAAAGTAATAACCTAGTTCTTGTTCAAAATATAAGTGTTTTCACAAAAATCTTTCTCGTTTAATAAATTAATAATTTATTGAACCTTAACTGTATTGAAACTTTTTTAGTTTTGATATTTATTAAAAATAATCTATAAATAGAATGAAAAAAATATTTATAATAATATTAGTATTTTTAAGTTTTGTGGGATTTTCACAAGAAAATTCAAATGATTTTTCAAAAGAAAAGTTTAACGACAATTGGAAGTTTGAAAGATTTGGTAAACATCCTGAAAAGCCAGGACAAGTAATTATTGAGCCAGAAGGTTTGGAAAAAGTGATTTTTGAAGATGCCGATTGGAGAACTTTAAACCTCCCACATGATTGGGGTATTGAGGGGCCATTTCGTGATGATTTAGTGAATGAAACTGGATTACTACCGTGGCAAGGAGTTGGGTGGTATCGGAAAAGCTTTGTTGTTTCCGAAAACGAAAAAGATAAGCAGATATTTATTGATTTTGATGGAGCAATGGCAAATGCAAAAGTTTGGCTCAATGGACAATTTGTCGGTGAATGGCCTTATGGCTATACTTCTTTTAGATTTAATCTCACTCCATATATCCAGTTTGGAAAAAAGAATATAATTGCCGTAAGACTTGATACTGAAAACTTAGGTTCTCGCTGGTATCCTGGAGCTGGAATATATAGAAATGTATGGTTGGCAAAAACAAATTCTGTACATATCGATCATTGGGGTATTTATTTAACTACGCCAAAAATTACAGAAGAAGAGGCTATGATTGATTTGCAAGTGAATCTTAAAAATAGCCGCAATAATACTTCAGATGTTAAAATTAGAGCGGTTGTGTATAATGCAGATAATCAGAAAGTTGCAGAATCAAAAATGATAAAAACTACTTTGTCAGCTCAATCATTAAAAACATTAGGAATTGAGATTATAGTTCAAAAGCCCCTGTTGTGGAGTATTGAGAAGCCATATTTGTATAAAGCCATAACCTCTGTTTATGAAGGAGAGAAGCTTATAAATGAAGAAACTACAAATTTTGGTTTTAGAACTATTGAGTTTACAGCAGATAAAGGCTTTTTATTAAATGGCAAAAGTGTTGAAATTAAAGGTGTTTGTAACCACCATGATTTAGGTCCTTTAGGTGGAAAGTTTAATACAAGAGCTGCCGAACGTCAATTAGAAATTTTGAAAGAAATGGGCTGTAATTCTATCAGAACAAGCCATAATCCTCCTGCCCCAGAATTATTAGATTTATGTGATAAAATGGGTTTTCTTGTGCAAGTAGAAGCTTTCGATACTTGGCAAACCAGAAAAAAAGAAAATGATTACAGTATTTATTTTGATGATTGGCATGTCGAAGATTTAAAAGCGATGGTACTGAGAGATAAAAATCATCCATCAGTATTTATGTGGAGCATTGGCAACGAAATTCCCGATCAACATAAACCAGCTTTGGCTAAAAGATTGGTAAATACTATTCATACATTGGATCATACTCGCCCTGTTACTTCGGGTTGCAATTGGCCAGTTTCTGCATATAACGGATTTTTAGATGCACTCGATGTTTTTGGATATAATTATAACCATTGGTCTTACGAAAAATTCTTTAGTGATTCAACTTTATTTCATGTTCCATTTGTTGCGAATGAAACAACTTCTTGTTTAAGTTCAAGAGGGGAGTACTTTTTTCCAGTTGTAAATGGACCTGCTGATGATAATTTGCCTGGTAAAAAGAGATTCCACATGTCATCTTACGACGTACAATATCCTGGTTGGGGGTCGAATCCTGACATGCAATTTGAGTTATTTGAGAAATATCCTCGAGTAATGGGTGAGTATGTGTGGACTGGATTTGATTATATAGGTGAGCCAACTCCATACTTTAGAGATATAACTGACTTAGTTAATTATACCGATTCTGCTGAAATTAAAGCACTACGGAAGCGATTGGACGAATTTGGTGCTGACGAAGTACCATCACGAAGTAGCTATTTTGGAATAATGGATTTATGCGGTTTCAAAAAAGACCGTTTCTATATTTATCAAGCAAAATGGAGACCTGATTTACCTATGGCTCATATTTTACCTCACTGGAATTGGCCAGAAAGACTTGGCAAAAATGTTCCTGTTCATGTTTATACTTCAGGAGATGAGGCAGAATTGTTTCTTAATGGAAAATCTCTTGGAAAAAGAAAAAAAAGAGAGTTTGAATATCGTATTCAGTGGGATGATGTTGTTTATCAGCCAGGTGAGTTAAAAGTTAAAGTTTGGAAAAATGAAAAAGAATGGGCAGAAGATATTATGAAAACCGCATCGAAAGCATCGAAAATAGAACTTAAAATTGATAGAAAAACAATAATTGCAGACGGCGAAGACTTAGTTTTTGTAACAGTTAATATCTTAGATAAAAATAATCTATTTGTTCCAAGAGCAGATAATATGATAAATTTTGAAATCGAAGGTCCAGGCGAAATTATTGCTGTTGGTAATGGAGACCCAACATGTCATGAACCATTTATTGCAAATAAACATAGTGCTTTTAACGGAAAATGTCTTGCAATTATTCGCAGTACAAAAGAAGAAGGAACAATCAAATTAAAAGCTAATGCTAAAGGATTAACAGCTAATAGCGTAGAAATTGAGGTGGTAAAAAAATAGAGTTCTTATCGTCAATTTTATTAAACTTATCATTTGCGAAATAATATTTGAGAAAAATATTTTATATTTATCTCGGTCGTTTTGATATTAAATTAGGTATGATTACTTACCAAAATTTGTGTCAAATACCAATAGACAGTGGTTTGGTATGTCTTTTTAATGATTAATTTACAGAATTCTTCAAATATATTTTTATTATTAATCAAATATGGTTATTATTGTATAATAATAATAACCATGTATAAAATATAAAACCATATAATATGAAAAAGCGAGCTATTTTAACAGTATTATTTTTTGTTTTTTTTATTGGTTATACATTTGCTGATGGAAATACCTTTAGAAAAAACTACAGTTTTTCGATGATGGATTTTCCTGGAAGAATAATCCAAACATCATCGGGAGATTTTGTTTTTTGTGGATATAATTCTGGAGGAATACCTGTTCTTTCAGGACACGTAACAAAGATTGATGAGCATGGAAATGTAATTTGGTCTAAAAAAATTGGAGGATTCTCAATTGCTACAATCTTATATGATGTGATTGAAATAAGTTCTTCTTTGGGCGGAGGATATTTAGTCGCTGGAGAAACTAGTCCTGGTGCAATTTTGGTGCGTCTTGATGAAGATGGGAATATCCTTTGGTCTTCCAAATACCAATTCCCTGATCATGAGAGTGTATCATCATCAGAATGGATAAATAAAGTTATCGAAACCTCAGACGGAGAATTTTTAGCTTGTGGGGGAGTATCCCATTATTGGGATAATGTTTCGTCAGCTCCTATAGATTCTGTTATGCCTTTTGCAATTAAAATTGATGCTGCAACAGGTAATAATATCTGGGATGAAGTTTTTCACATTGTTGTTCCAAATGATGATGAACACCAATTTTATAATGTAACTGAAACTACTGACGGATATATATTTGTTGGTTCAACTTCACAGGGGAGTGGCACATTAAATGAAGACGGCAATTACCCTCGGGACGGTCTTGTAATTAAGACTGATACTGATGGGAATTACGTTTATTGTAGGATTTTTGGTGATGCAAATAAATCAGAAGTCATCGAAGATATAATTACCTTATCAACTGGAGAGGTTCTGATGACAGGATATCGCGGAGACTACGGATTTATTTTAAGAATTAATGGAACTGGAAATACACCAACTATTTCATTTGGTAAAAAATATAATAATCAATATCAATATTCTACAATTCCTTTCCCCCCTTATGGTTTATTTGCAGCCGAACCTATCGCTTATTCAGAAATTTTTGAAATGTCGGATGGCAACTATGCACTTATAGGAACGTATTTTCATACATATTCATTAATGGAAATTCATGCTTCAGCAACAAGAATAAATAAAAATGACGGAAGTGTATTATTAGCCAATACATTTACATCAACTTCTTCTGAAATTAATTTAAGTTTCGGTTTATTACCAAAAGGCGGGATTACTGGTGATAATAGTTTTTTTATTTTTATGCAATCTATGGATATGGGTGCTTTTAGTTATCACATGACTAAATCTGATGAAAACGGAAGTATGAATAATCCAGAATGTCCCGAAGGTACTTATAATCCTGAACCTACTGCTTATTCTCCTATATTAAATTCTATTACTCCAACGATATTTCTATCCACTGCAAAACCTGCTGATTTTATTAATCCTGCATTAAATGATCTTACTCCAACTGTTACAACACTTTGTGAAGTAATATTATGTGATCCTATTCTAACTCCTGTTGTTGACGCAGATCCAATGACAATTTGCCCAGGAGAAGAAGTAACAATTTCATCATCTGGTTCAGGTATAGATGTAACCTATAATTATTATACTGAGCCAGTTGGAGGTACTGCTTTTAATTCTGGAGAAGAAATTTTTGTTTATCCGACAACTACAACAACTTATTATGTTGATGCAGAAGATAATGCTATGCCTGGATGTTTTAGCGACAGAGAATCCGTAACTATTACTGTAAATGAACCTCCTGCAATTGATGATCCTGCAGATGTAATATCTTGTGATGACTATGATTTACCAGTCTTAACAATTGGCGGTAATTATTTTTTAAGTTCAGGCGGCGTAGATCCTGTTTCAGTTGGTACAACTATTATTGAGAATACTACTATTTATGTGTTTGGGCAAAGCGGTACAGTACCTAATTGTACGGTTGAAAATAGTTTTACAATAACTTTTTATACCGCTCCAGATATTAATGATATAGAAGACCAAAATCCGTGTAAAATTTTTGAATTTCCAGTTATTACAGGAGTAAATCTAACAGGAAATCAGGCTTATTTTGCAGAAACAAACGGTGGCGGAGTTATGTATAATGCTGGTGACTTGATAGATTTTGATGATTTTTCATCATATCCTGTAACATTCTATATTTATGATAATAATAACGGGTGTTTTGATGAAGAAAGCTTTACATTAACACTGTATGAAACGCCTGATATTGATAATCTTGCTGACCAATCTCATTGTGAAAGCTATGAATTGCCTGCTATTACAGGACTTGATTTGACAGGAGCAGAAGCTTATTACACTGAAAGTGGCGGATTAGGAACCTCCTATAATGCTGGACAAGTTCTCAATTATGAAGATTTTGTTTCATATCCTGTTACATTATATGTTTATGATGCAGAAGGTCCTTGTTCGGATGAAGAGAGCTTTAACTTGACTATATCAATGTTTCCTGATGTTGACAACTTAGGTGATCAGGTACTTTGTGATTTATTTCAGTTACCTCTTATTACAGGAACATATCTTAGCGGAAATGAAACTTACTATACTTTACCTGATGGTGCTGGTACATCTTATAACAGTGGAGATGTTCTAAATTTTACAGACTTTGGCTTATACCCCGTAACATTATTTATATATGACATAAATGGTGTTTGTGCAGACGAAGAAAGTTTTAGTTTAACTATGTACCAAATTCCACAAATTACAGAGGTCGAAGATCAATCTGTATGTAATCAATTCCAACTGCCTGCGATTCAAGGAAATTTCCTTACAGGAAATCAATCATATTATACTGAAAGTGGTGCTGGCGGAACTGCTTATAATGCAGGAGATATAATACATTTCGCAGATTATCCAACATATCCAATGACATTACACATATATGATATACAAGGAATTTGCGATAATGAACAAAGCTTTGAATTAAGCATTTATAAAAACACAGATTTAGTAATAACTGATATATATTGTGATGCAGGATTTTTGACCTATACAGTAGAATTTACTTATACTACAGGCACTATTTCCACAACAGCAGGAACTATCGATGGATTGAGTGTAATTAATATCCCTATCGACTCTGATGTAACGATAACAGCTGATAATACTGCTTGTGTAACTAATTTGTTTATTCCTGCACCCGACTGTAGCTGCCAAGAAATAGTTGTAGATGAACCTACTAATCTTCAAGATCAGCAAGTATGTTTGGGCGAAACTAATCCTGCATTAACAGTTGATTCTCCTTTACCAGCTGAAGATTATCAGATAAATTGGTATAGTAATCAATTCGGAGGAATACCATTAGCTTCAGCTACAACATCTTTCACACCCGATGTAATTGAATCAGGAGTTTATACTTATTATGCTGCTGCAATCGATTTAGAAAATGGATGTTCCAGTGACAGAATCCCTGTTGTATTAACAATATTGCCAGAACCTGAGGTAAGCGGAGATTTAATTATTTGTGATATTGGGCTAACGACAAGTTTAACAGGCTCGGGAACTCCTCATCTAACAACACCATGGACATCTAATAATACAGATATTGCTACTGTCGATAATTTGGGAGTGGTTACTGCAATAGCTGCTGGATCCACCGTAATAACGTATATGGATTCTGATGGCTGTACAACAGAAGCAATTGTAAATGTGATTATAATTTCCACAATTGCTATAAATGATATTGATCCTTTGTGCTCGAATGATATACCAATTATTCTTACAGCTACTGTAAATGGTGGAATATGGAGTGGACCTGGTATTATTAATTCTGGTCTTGGAGTGTTTTCGCCTCAAGTTGCTGGACAGGGAACACATCAGGTTTTTTATAATTATTATAGTGTCTGTGGAAATGTATCTGATGATGCTTATATTATAGTATTATTAGCACCTGATGCGACAATTAATCCTGCTGGACCTTTCTGTTTGGGAGCATCAGAGCCAATAACACTTACTGCTGTAGAAGATGGCGGAGTGTGGGAAGGAGCTGGCATAACAGATGTTAATGCTGGAGTTTTTAATCCAGATCTTGCAGGCATTGGTGAACACGAAATTATTTACATAATTAGC
>JAQVOR010000051.1 GCA_028702535.1 Bacteroidales bacterium | reverse complement strand
CTTCCTCTGACCCTGCTCCACTTTATGTACTAATAATTGGCGACCATAATGGTAATTATTCAATACCAGCTTTTGCTTCAACGGCATCAACCCCCTCATCGGCACATGTTACAGATCTTTATTTTGCCACTTATGACGGCAGTTCTGATAATATCCCTGATTTATATTATGGACGTATTTCTGCTAATACCACAACAGAACTGCAAAATGCTCTAGATAAAATTATACCTTACGAAAGGTATGATATTCCTGATGGAAGCTATCTAAACAATTGTATGTTAATTGCAGGAGTGGATGGCACTTATGCTAAATCTCATGGTGATGGAACATTAAGCTATGGTACAAGTGAATATTTTAATCTCGCACATGGTTTTAGTAATATTTATGCTTATTATCATACCCTTACAAGCGGACTATACAATGTTATGAGTTCTACAAATTCAGGAGCCAGTGCAAGTGTTAAATCAAAAATAACTTCTGGAGTTGGTTTTGCAAATTATACCGCTCACTGCGATTATTACGGTTGGGGAGACCCGGCAGTTTACAATCAACATATCGCTGATTTTAATAACATTAATAAATATCCCTTTATGGTTGGAAATTGCTGCTTGTCATTTGAGTTTGATCATGCTACCGATGCATTTGGCGAACAAGTTTTATATGCAAAAGATGAAGGAGCGATAGGTTATATTGGCGGTTCAAATTCAAGTTATTGGAATGAAGATGTTTATTGGGCAATTGGATTAACTAGTATATCTATTACTCAAGCAAATGTTACTAATCATAATTATAGTAATACGGGATTAGGAGCTTATGATGGTGCTTGGCACGAAAACGGAGAAGCGTATTCTGATTGGTATTATTCGGGTTCGCAAATTGTTCAAAAAGGAAATCTCGCAGTTCAGGCTAGTAGCACTTCATTTAAAAAATATTATTGGGAAATTTACCACCTCTCTGGTGATCCTTCACTTATACCTTATATGACTGAACCAAGTGCATTAAATTTAAGTTTTACTGATCCAATGATTGGAAATTCAAGTTTGACAGTTACTACAGAACCATATACCTATGTCGCTTTATCAAAAAACAATGTGCTTTTAGATGCACAATGGAGTGGCAGTGGAACAAGTGTTACATTAACACCTCCAACAAATTTTAGTGGGGAAACTTATTGTGTAGTAGGAACAAAGCAAGATAGATCTCCATACATTAACGAAAGCGTAAATCCAATTGCAAGTAATCCTCCTGTTGCGAATTTTAGTGGAACTCCAACAACTATATTAGAAGGAGAATCTGTAGCATTTACAGATGCTTCACAATATGCTGCAGAATGGGCATGGACATTTGGTGATGGAGGAACTTCAACAGAACAAAACCCAGTTCATACATATACAACTGCTGGAACTTATACAGTTTCTTTAACAGTAACTAATCCTTTAAATTCTGATACCGAAACAAAAATAAATTATATTACAGTAAACATAAACACAAATCCTCCCACAACTGATTTTGTGGCTGATAATACTAATGTCAGTGTAGGTGCAACTGTAAACTTTACTGACTTAACAACTAATAATCCAGAAACATGGAGTTGGACTTTCGAGGGTGGAATACCGGCAACAAGTACCGACCAAAACCCATCTGTGGTTTATAACACACCTGGAACCTACGATGTTTCACTTACTTCGACAAATAACAATGGTTCAGTTGAAGAAACAAAATCAGGATACATTATTGTTACTGCACCAGCTCCTTGTACAGCTGGATCTACCACTCAGGAATATATGTATATCAGTAATTTTACTTGCAATACAATTAATAATGACTCGGGCGACTCTGGATACACAGATTTTACTTCGATTTCAACTGATTTATATATTGGACAAGAATATTCTTTCACAGTAACAAATGGAAACACTTATTCTTATGATCAATGTCTGATTTGGGTAGATTGGAACTGCGATGGAGATTTTGAAGATACTGGAGAACAAATATATGCTTCAGCTATTGGAAGTTCAGCATCTTATACAGGAACATTTACTGTACCCGCAACAGCAATCCCTTCTTCGGTTTATGTTAGAATTAGAATACATTATAATAGAACTGGTTATACTCCAAACACTACTCCTTGCGGTAATTCGGGGTTTGGTGAGGTAGAAGATTATATGTTTAACCTAATTGTTCCAACAGTACCTCCTACTGCTAATTTCACATCAGATGTAACAAGTACTTGTACTGGTATTGTCCAGTTTACAGATGCATCAATTTTGGCTGACACTTGGGAGTGGAGTTTTGGAGATGGCAATACATCAACAGAACAAAACCCATTACATACTTATACTGCAAATGGTACTTATACTGTTAGTCTGTATGTTGAAAATGCCTATGGAAATGACACATACAGTACTACAGACATGATTACTGTTGATATGCCCGTAGCACCTACAACTACTGGAGCAGAAGCTTGTGGTCCAGCTACTTTAACTTTAAATGCTGCTGGTTCGGGAACATTAAACTGGTATGATGCTGCAACTAGCGGCAATCTTGTTACAACTGGAACAGAATATACAAATACATTTGAAAATACTACAACTTTATATGTGCAATCAGATATTGATAATCCAATAACAAGTAATGTTGGTCCAAGTGATAATTCTATCGGTAACGGCGGATATTTTGGGAATGTTAGCTATATACATGGTTTGATTTTTGACGCATATCAAGATTTTACTCTTGTTAGTGTTTGGACAGATGCCAGCGGTACAAAAGACAGAGTTATTAATCTTAAAGATGCATCAGATAATATTATTGCAACTAAAACTGTAAATATCCCTGATGGTCAAAGCAGAATAACATTAAATATTGATGTACCTGCTGGAAACAATTACACTCTCGAATGTGATGGCAATGCACAACTTTATAGAAATAGCACAGGTGGTTCATACCCTTACACTCTAACAGACATACTTAGCATTCATTATAACACTGCTGATGATGATGCATATTACTACTATTTTTACGACTGGGAAGTAGTAACCTATGATTATTGTAATAGTGCAAGAACTCCTGTAACTGCAACAATACATGATTTACCAACTATTAATCTTGGTACTGATACTGAACAGTGTGGCGGAACAGTTACATTAGATGCAGGAGCTGGATTTTCATCTTATACTTGGAATGGTGCTGCTGGATTACAAACACATAACGTTTCTACAACAAATACCTACACAGTAGTGGTCGAAGATGCAAATGGCTGTACTGCCACAGATAATATTAATGTAACAATACATGATATTCCAAGTGTAGATCTTGGTACTAATGTTGAGCAATGTGGTGGACCAGTTACATTAGATGCTGGTGCTGGATTTTCATCTTACACTTGGAATGGTGTTGCTGGATCACAAACACATGACGTTTCTACAACAGACACCTACACAGTAGTTGTTGAAGATGCGAATGCTTGTACTGCTACCGACAATGTTCTTGTAACAATTAATGATATCCCTGCTCCTGTAACAGTATCTGGTGGCGGAACTCAGTGTGGTAGTTCTTTAACTTTAACTGCCGATAATGGTGGCGAAGGTACAATTTACTGGCAAAACACTACATCAGACGGAACAAGTACTACAACTGCGAGCACATCACAAACAGTATCAGCCTCTGGTACTTATTATTTTAGAGCACAATCAGCAGAAGGTTGCTGGAGTAACGAAGGCTCGGCAACAGTTGAGATATTCCCAAGCTTTACTGCTAGTGCTACAAGTACAGACGAAACAGGTACTGGTAATTCTGATGGAAGTGTTACTGTAAATGTTAATGGCGGTACCGCTCCATTTATAGGAAACTGGTCAAATGGTAGCACAACAAATACATCTAACACAGATATGACAATTAGTGGTTTAATTGGCGGATTTTATTCAGTTACAGTAACAGACTATAACGGCTGTACTGCTATAGCTAGTGCTACCGTTAATACTTCAGATGCTCCTCCTGTAGCTAATTTTGAAGCTGATGTAACTACTGGTTGCGATAATCTTACAGTAAACTTTACAGACCTAACAAATAATGCTCCTACCAGCTGGTTATGGACATTTGGAGATGGCGAAAGCTCCACAGAACAAAATCCTGAACATACATACGCTTATCCAGGAACATATACTGTTACACTCGAAGCAACAAATATCGTAGATACAGACACCGAAACTAAAACGGCATATATTATTGTTGGCGAAACTCCATCAATTACTTTAGGTATGATTCAAGAAACAATTTTAGGAAACGATGGAACTGCTACTGTTAGTAATATTTCTGGCGGATTATTACCTTACACTTATATTTGGTCAAATAGTGAAACAACATCAGTAATTACAGGTTTATCTGCAAACGAATATTGTGTTACTGTTACCGAAGCTAACGCTTGTTCAATAAGCAGTTGTATAAATGTAACTCAAGAAGCATTACCTGAACCTATAGCTGATTTTGAAGCGGATATTACTCAAGGATGTGGTTCTCTACTTGTTAGCTTCACTGACTTAAGTACCTATCCACAAACTTGGGCTTGGGACTTTGGTGACGGAAGTACATCAAATATTCAGAATCCTACTCATACTTATGCTGCTGCTGGAACATATACTGTTAGCTTAACGGTATCAAACACTAGTGGTAATGATACAAGAATAATGGCAGATTATATATCTATTGGTGTTACACCAATGCTTGTAATAAGTATGACATCTGAAACAAGTGCAGAAAATGACGGTACTGCTACTGTTACTGCATATAATGGTGCTGCACCATATCAATATAATTGGAGCAATGGTGCTGATACTCAAACAACTACGGGACTTTCGGCTGATAACTATTGCGTAACTGTAACAGAAGATAACGGTTGTACTGCAAGTTCTTGTGTAGATGTTACTTACAATGCTGGAGTTATTACACCAGTTGCTGATTTTGAAGCTGATGCTACAGAGGCTTGCGGAACTTTGACAGTTAATTTCACAGACCTGTCGATAAATAATCCAACAACTTGGAATTGGAATTTTGGTGATGGACAAACATCTAATGAGCAAAACCCAACTCATACTTATTCAGATGTAGGATATTATAGTGTTACACTTAATGTTTCTAACGCTGAGGGTAATGATTATGAAACAAAAATTGACTACATCGTAGTACATTCAAACCCTAGTGTTACTGTTGATGTTACTCCAGCAAGCGGTGAAACTATTGCAGACGGAGGAGCAAGCCTTACAATCACAGGAGGCACAGCACCATACACAACAACATGGTCTAACGACGAAACAGGAACTGAAATTACTGGTTTAATACCTGGTAACTATTCAGTTGTTGTACTTGATGATAACGGATGTTTTACAACTACTCCATTCACAGTAAACTGGGTCAGTACAATTAAAGATAACTCATTAGTTTACAGCATATATCCAAATCCAGCACGCGATGAAGTATTTGTTAAATTTGATGGGCAAATTGCAAATTCAATTCAAGTTTTTGACTTGCTTGGTAAAGTGGTTTACAATACTCAACCTACTACTGATTTCAGTAAAATAGACATCAGTAAATTACAAAATGGAGTATATTTTGTTAAAGTTATGTTTAATGATAAAGAATTTACTCACAAACTAATTGTGAACTAAATTTACAGATAGTAATATTATTAAAAATGCAGTCATTTTGTGACTGCATTTTTTTTGGTTAGAATCGCGGTTACCTGCATTAAAAAATAATCGCAACTGTTCACGAATTATCATAACAATCCCAATATGACATCAAATTATAACTTCTAATCATCAGAATATTTTCACACCATCCATTATTTCTCAAAAAAGAATATTAACATTAATAAAAAGTTGCAAAAAAATCCGTCCACCAACAGGCGAACGGACAGACAAATAAATTGATTTTAATATTTTTATAAAACTCTGCCTGGATAGGCTTCCAACGCATGTTTTAAGGTTTCAATTGCATTTCGCAAGTCGTCAATTTTTAAAACATAGGCTATTCTAACTTCGTTTTTACCCAAGCCAGGAGTATTATAAAACCCTGTTGCTGGAGCCATCATAACTGTTTGTTTTTTATATTCAAAATCTTCTAATATCCATTTTGCAAACTTATCTGAATCATCAATAGGTAACTTTACAACTGTATAAAAAGCTCCTTTTGGATTTGGACAATAAACACCTTCAATTTTATTTAACTCAGTTACCATAAAATCACGTCTTGCGATATATTCAGTGTAAACCTCATCAAAATATTCTTGGGGAGTATCAATAGCAGCTTCTGCAGCAATTTGTCCAAATGAAGGCGGACAAAGTCTTGCTTGTGCAAATTTCATAGCTGTACTCATAACCTCTTTATTTTTTGAGATTATACAACCAACTCTTACACCGCACATACTGTATCTTTTCGACACAGAGTCAAGCATAATGACGTTTTGCTCAAGTCCTGGCAAATTCATTACCGAAAAATGAGTGTTTCCATCATAGCAAAACTCTCTATAAACCTCATCCGAGAATAAATAAAGGTCATGTTTTTTTACAATTTCTGCAAGCCTAAATAACTCCTCTTTTGAATATAAGTATCCTGTTGGATTATTTGGATTACAAATAACAATACCTTTAGTTTTTGGAGTTATCAGTTTCTCAAACTCTTCAACTGGAGGTAATGCAAAATCGTTTTCAATAGATGATGTTATTGGTTTGATTACAACGTCTGTTTGGATAGCGAAACCATTATAGTTAGCATAAAATGGCTCGGGAACAATAACTTCGTCACCACTATTCAGAGTTGACATAAACGCTATTGTTATGGCTTCTGATCCACCTGTAGTAACAATTATCTCATCTGAATTAATATCAATATCATACTTTTTATAAGATTCTGCAAGTTTTTTTCGATAAGAGATATTACCCGCCGAATGACTGTACGCAATTACAGTTTCTTTTAAATTTTTGATAGCCTCCAAAGCTACTTCAGGAGTTTTGATGTCTGGTTGTCCAATATTAAGATGATAAACTTTAATACCGCGAGCTTTTGCTTCATCAGAATACGGTACTAATTTTCTGATTGGTGATGATGGCATTGCCATACCTTTGTCTGAAATTTTTGGCATTTCGATTAAATTTTAATTATTCTGTTATAGTTTATATTAATTTATTTTATTTTTCTCCAAACTCTTATCCTCTTTTTTGTGCATATGTTTTTGAGGCTCTGCTGTTTTTTTTACTACTTCCTGATTAATTTGTGTTTTACTTTTAACTTTATCAACGTTAGAAGGTGCGTATTTTACATCTGGATTTACATTTTGATTTTTATTGATGTCATTGCCATCAGCAACAAGAACTTCACCCTTAACTTCCAATTGTATCGGTTGATCATTCCCATCTATATAAACATAAACATTTTTTTGAAACTTACCAACTCGTCGTGTATCATAACTAACCGATACTGTACCTTTACCACGTTTCTTTATTTCTTCTCTTGGCCACTCTGTACCAGTGCATCCACACGAAGCTCTAACATTAGTAAGTTTTACTGATTGTTTGGTGAGATTCTTAAATTCAAATACACCTTTTGCTTCTTCGCCCTGTTTAATTGTACCAAAATCAAACACAGTTTGCTTAAACATTATCGATGATTGCCTAGATGTGGTCTCAGGTTCTTTCTTAACATTATTTTGTGCAAACGTAAAACTTGCAGAAAACATGAGTGTGAATATTAAAATTATGTTTTTCATAAATATATTTTAGGTAAAATTAGAAAAATTATAGATTTATCTAACAATATTTAGACCTAAACTTTAGATTTATGTTTTATATTATATATTTTGGCTATTTTTACGAACTATATGGTACAAAAAGCGATTATAATTGGAGCAGGTCCTGCTGGTTTAACGGCAGCCTTGGAATTATTGAAAAAAACAAATATTAAACCTGTAATTCTCGAAAAAACTCATGACATCGGTGGAATATCCAAAACTGTTAACTATAAAGGTAACCGAATCGATATTGGCGGACACAGATTCTTTTCAAAATCTGATGTGATAATGGAATATTGGCAAGATTTGTTTGATATTGCAAAGTCTCCAAAAGATATTGAGAAAAACAAAAAGTGGGATTTAACCAACGATAATGTATTTTTGGAACGCGAAAGATTATCAAGAATTTATTTCTTACGTAAGTTTTTCGATTATCCAGTTGCTCTAAATGGAAATACAATAAAAAATCTTGGGCTTTTTAGGATTTTTAAAATAGGAGTTAGTTACGTCTGGGCAAAAATATTTCCAATTAGAAATGAACAAAGTTTAGAAGATTTTTTTGTAAATCGTTTTGGACGAGTTTTATACAAAACCTTTTTTAAAGATTATACCGAAAAAGTTTGGGGAAAATCATGCACCGAATTATCAGCTGAGTGGGGAGCACAAAGAATAAAAGGATTGTCAATTACTAAAGTAATATCACATTATATTAGTTCATTGTTCAAAACAAAAAAACAAGATATTGCACAAAAGGACAAAGAAACAAGTCTAATTGAAAGGTTTTTATATCCAAAATATGGACCAGGACAATTATGGGAACATGTTGCCGATTTAATAAAAGAAAAAGGTGGCGAAATTATTATGAACAGTAATTTTATCGGCATTCAAGAAAATAATAACAAATCTTTCACAGTAAAATATCGTACAGATGATAAAATTATTGAGATTGATACAGATTACATATTCAGCACAACATCTGTAAAAAATCTAATAAATGCAATGCAAAATGTACCCGATAATATTAAAAATATTGCAAACGGGCTATTACACAGAAATTTTATCACGGTAGGATTACTATTAGATAAACTCTCTATAACGAATAAAACTCAAATTAAAACAATTAACGAACTTATTCCCGACAATTGGATTTACATGCAAGAAAAAGATGTAAAAATGGGAAGAATACAAATCTTTAATAATTGGAGTCCTTTTATGGTTGCAGATGAGAGTAAAGTTTGGATAGGATTAGAATATTTTTGTAATCCCGATGACGATATGTGGAAAATGGAAAACCAAAGTTTTATTGATATGGCAGTCGCAGAACTTGAGCAAGTTGGCATTATCATAAAAGATGACTTAATCGACTCAACAATCATAAAAATGGAAGACACATATCCTGTCTATTTTGGTGCTTATGATAATTTTGATATTGTACGAAACTATCTTGACAAAATTGAAAAACTATATCTTATTGGACGCAGCGGAATGCACCGATACAACAATTCGGACCACTCAATGTTAACAGCAATTACAGCAGTTCAAAATATTCTTGATGGCAGATTAGATAAATCAAATATTTGGGATGTTAATACAGAGCAAGATTATCATGAGGAAAAGGAGGGAAATAATCAGTAATCGGTGGCTTCGAGACATTTCGGCTTATGCCGAAACCCTCAGCCACCTATAATTCGAGACTTTTCGGCAGGCCATCGTAGTGTTGCACAGTGCATGGCAGTATAACGCTCAGCCACCTTTGATTTTAGTAAGCGTTCGGTTAAATAAAGGAAAAGCGTGAGATTGGGTTTGAGTTAGTGTTTACCACCACATTGCTTACAAAAAAAGCAAAATAAATAGAAAATTGCTTTGATAATAAGTAAAAAGCTTGTATATTTGCTAAAAACATAAGCAGTTATGGAAAGTTTATTGCAAAAATCAAATCGAAAAATTCAAAATACTCCTCTGAAATTTAAACGGTATTTGTTTAATCAAATAAATTTTGAAAATCGACAAATTAGTATAATAGGCGCTAGAGGAACTGGAAAAACTACAATAATATTGCAAATTGCTGCTACAAGAAAAGATATAATGACATTATATGTAGCACTAGATGATTTGTTTTTTACAAATTCCACAATGTATGGATTAGCAGAAGAGTTTGTAAAACACGGTGGAAAGTTACTTTTATTTGATGAAGTTCATAAGTATCCTGGGTGGTCTCGTGAATTAAAATTGATTTATGATGATTTTCCTGAACTTAATGTAATATTTACATCATCCTCAATATTAGATGTTTACAAAGGAGAATCAGACTTAAGTCGTAGAACAACTTCTTATGTCTTGAAAGAAATGTCGTTTCGAGAGTATATGATGCTTTATGAAAATATTAGTTTACCACAGATATCATTAGAAAACTTACTGAAGGAACATGAAAGTATTAGTCTAGATTTGCTAAAAATAATAAAACCAATAAAACATTTTTCATCTTATTTAAAATATGGAGCATATCCTTTTTATAATGGTAATTCAAATGAATATTATCAACAGCTTAAAAATATTATCAATTTAATTTTAGAAGTCGATTTGCCAGCAGTTACATCTTTAGATTATAATAATATTGCTAAAATAAAAAGATTGCTTTATGTTTTATCTGTGAATGTTCCGTTTACACCTAATATTAGCAAGCTTAGCGAAAAAGTCGGCTTGTCTCGAAATGCCACTGTAGAAGCACTGCAATTATTAGATAAAGCAGAACTTATTCATATATTATATAAGCACACCAAAAGTATTAGTATTTTGAATAAACCGGATAAAATTTGGCTGAACAATCCGAATTTGAGCTTTGCATTAAGTAATGGAGAACCAGATAAAGGGAGTTTACGGGAAAGCTTTTTTATTTCTCAGTTAAGTGTTTTGCATAATCTATCTTTAATTGAGAAAGGAGATTTTATTGTTGATAATAAATATGTTTTTGAAATAGGAGGCAAAAATAAAACCCAAAAACAGATTAAAAATTTGCAAAATGCATTTATTGTAAAAGATGATATTGAGATAGGAGTACTAAATATTATTCCTCTTTGGATGATTGGGATGTTGTATTGAAAAACATAAAAGTAAATATTAAACAGATTTCATAAAAACACGCCGTGAACCGTGAACCGTTTAACCGTTCTACTCACAACAATCAAAAAACCTCAATACAGCATCGGTTTCACTTTCCCAGTAATCATAATTATGAGCAGCATATTCTGGAAAATGTCCTATAATTTTTAAATTTGGATGATATGATTTTATTGAATCAAACATCATTTGGCTTTGAGTTACTGGCGACACGTTATCAAGCTGACCATGACCAATATAAGTAGGAACTTTGTAATTTTTACAATCATAAGCAAAACATTCTTTTTTCCACCTCTCAGGAAAATCGTTATAATGTCCAATAAATGAATAATAAAGATATTCGTTTTGCATTTTAGTAATATCAAAATCGCCTGATAAACTGGCAGCATTGTTAAAAATTTCGGGCATATAATAAGCCATAAGAGTCGCTCCTCTCCCACCTGTTGAGATTCCGGCAACATTGTTATTTTGCCCAGGTAAAAGCAAACCAAATGTCACTTGAAAATTAGGTATTTGTGCTTCCATCATCCATGTTATTGTCGGATATTTTTGATAATCAGCAATTGTTTGAGGATACATTTCAAGACAATAATTACTTTTTTTATAATCTGGAATTATTAAAACATAACCTTTGTTGAGTGCTTTTTCACAAAAACTGGTTTTGTTACACCACTCGTCAGCAGGTAAATTCCAGCCATGCAAAAGTAATATTGAACCTATTATTTCAGTTTCTGAAGACGGATATTTTATCTCAGTACTAACAACAAAACAACAATCATACTTATAATAAACTATTGTATCGTTCATTCTTTGTATTGCAATGACAGGGTCTTTTGTACTGTCATCACTGTCATCTATAAATTTCTTATTAGTATTGCTATTGCACGATACACCAACAATCAAAATTAGAATAAATATAAATGAGTTTAGATTACCTGTTTTCATATTATAAATTAAATAATTATTTGTATTATTGCCCAAAATTAAAAAATATTCGTGAAAGATAAGAATAACATTCAAAAGATAGGATTGCTAACCGCTATTTCTTATGTAATAGCAAATATGGTTGGGACAGGCGTGTTTACTTCTTTAGGTTTTCAATTAGCAGGTGGAGTAACAGATATTGCAGCTATAATGATTTTATGGCTCATGGGTGGAATAATTGCTTTTACCGGTGCACAAGTTTACGGCGAACTGGGTTCAGTTATGCCACGTTCTGGAGGCGAATATCATTTTTTAAGTGAATTATATCATCCAGCATTTGGTTTTATGTCTGGTTTTTTCTCAATGTTTGTTGGATTTGCTGCCCCAATTGCATTAGCAGCAATGGCAATGGGTGCTTATTTCGGTAATGTTTACACAGGAATTGACCCTCGGTATGTCGCTGCCGCATCAATCGTATTAATAACTGTTGTACATGCAACAGGTGTAAGGTCGGGTGGCATTTTTCAATTAGTATTTACGATAATAAAAATAGTTTTAATTATTGGATTTATTATTGCAGGATTATTTTTTGCTCCCGAACATCAAGAAATAAGCATAATTCCCACAAAAATATCTTGGGATCAAATAATGAGTGCTGGATTTGCTGTATCACTGATATATGTTTATTATTCATATTCGGGTTGGAACGCATCGGCTTACTTTGTATCTGAAATGAAAAATCCTTTAAAAAACTTACCACGCTCGTTAATTATTGGTACTTTGATTGTAACTGTAATGTATTTGCTTCTTAATTTTGTTTTTATTTATGTTTCGCCAACCACAAGTCTTTCTGGACAACTTGATGTAGGAGCAGTTGCAGCAACAGACATTTTTGGTCGCGAAGGTGGAATTATAATGTCTGGGCTTATCAGTCTATTATTAATCTCAACTATTAGCTCAATGGTATTTGCAGGACCACGAGTAATTCAGGTTATTGGCGAAGATTACCCAGCACTTAGATTTATGAGCAAAAAAAGACCTAACGGTGTGCCATTAGTAGCAATTTTAGTGCAAAGTACTATTAGTCTAGTTTTATTATTTACTTCAACATTCGAAGCTCTGCTAACCTATCTTGGCTTTGTAATGAATATTTTTGCTTTTATGACTGTATTTGGAGTGTTCGTACATCGAAAAAAACATCCAAATATGAAAAGACCATATAAAACAAAAGCATATCCAGTAGTTCCAATTATATTCTTGCTATTCGTACTTTGGAATGTTTTCTATTTATTTAAAGAAAAAACAACTGAAACCCTCATTGGATTAGGAACACTTTTGTTCTCCTTATTAATTTATTTCATTATTAACTCAATTTCAAAGAAACAGCCGTATGAAGCTTAAAATAATATTTGTTTTATTTCTAATAATTGCAGTGTTTGCTGTTAATTGCAACGGGACTTCAACTGACAAAAAAGAAATAAAAGAAACAGTAGTTGTAAAAGAAATTCAAGCAATTGACACATTTTCATATCAAGGATTTAATACTATAGCTAGAGTACTGGCAGGTAGAATGCCTGAGGACACTATGTTCTTAAGCGATATTGTAGCAAGCTCAGCTTTCAAATCACATAAAAATACATTTAATAATATTTGGGCTCCGCACAAAGAGAATTTAGATGTAATCACAAAATGGAGTAAGCAAAATATCACAGAACAAGACACAGTATTTTATCCTTTTGGTGGTCCAGATTTTAATTATTTAGAAGCTTTCTTTCCTGATTCAAAATTATGTATGTTAATTGGCCTTGAGAAAGGTGGAGTTATCCCATTCTCTGACGAAGTTTCAATTAATAACGCTTCAGCTATTTTAAATATGGTAAATTTCTCTGTACAGTCAAACCTAAATTGGAGTTTCTTTAGGACTATAAGTATGAGAAAAGACTTAGCCGGATATTTGGAAGGCA
Organism: Bacteroidales bacterium; assembly: GCA_028702535.1. Classification (GTDB taxonomy): domain Bacteria; phylum Bacteroidota; class Bacteroidia; order Bacteroidales; family ML635J-15; genus Bact-19. The sequence goes on along the minus strand of JAQVOR010000051.1, from coordinate 8,061 downwards.
CTTTACCAATAATTATGATGTTTATGTCACGACATGATTATGATATCGTAAACATAAATCCAGTTTTTTTAAATAATCAAGGTTTATTCGAGTATGCAGATAAAGATAATATTTACGCTTATTCAGTACAAAAGGATTTTAATGATTCCTATGAAATAATTTATAAAAAACCTGATGAGTCAGAAATGCGAAAATTGTATTATTTCTCCATGGATGTAAGTGATAATGTTGTAAATAAACAATCATTTTCATTAATGATGGCAAATTATTTTAACGGTAAAACAACATTTTTAAAAGCAGCTTCTTATTTATTAGATATGACAGGCTTTGATTTTATTAAAGGAGAAATTCTTAATAATAGTAAGGAAATAGTAACAGGTCCTTCTGGTATGCAACACCGTTTCTTTGATGATTCATGGAACATTGATTATTATGGAAACTATGTTGGCCCTATTAGGTTATTTTATGATCGACAACAGAATGATTTGAAAGACGCATACAAAAACAATGATGTAAAGGAATTGCCCTTTAAATTTGATTACCATCAAACCCATTGTAGTTTGATTATTGCTAGAAAAAATTAATAGTATTTTTAACCTAACAATAATCAATGGACATTATTGAATTTAAAGTCTGTAAACCTCAAAAAAAATTATTTTTTGCCAATGCAATATAAATAACCGTCTCTTGAAGCGACATATAACCGCTTATTGTGAATTATAGGAGTTGCCTCACCTCTGATATTATTATTCTTTTCTCGAAGTTTAAAATTGCATTTCTCATCATATTCAAACATATATAAACCATTATAAGTAAGCACAATAAGTCTATCTTTTGTAAAAATAGGGGTGGAAATTGAAATACCAGTTTTATATTTGAATACAAGTTGAGGTTTTAAATGTGTGTATATTTTGTTAGGACAAAGTGTCGAGTCATCTGGATTAGTAAATTCATTTTCAACAACATAAGTATAACCATCAATACCAACAAACGCTGCCAAAGAGTTCTGTTTTTTGCTAATATACATATCATTAATAGCACAAGAGCCAATAATTCCTCCTCGCCAGTCGGTAAAAGCGCTATCTTGAGTTGGGAAAAACCACACAACGCAAGAATCCTGATGCTTAGACGGATCAATCAACATAGCACCACCTTTACCAGTAATATATTGTTTCTCTATAGAAATAAGAATACAACTATCACGAGTAACAATTGGCGAGCCATCCATATCAGAACCTGTGTAAAAAGAAAAATCTATTTCCTGTGTATTTCGGTTATATCCATACAAATATCCTGCACCAGAAGTTATATAAATATGATCACGCAAAAGAGACGGAGCACTTTCGATTACGACATTTGAATTATGAGCACTAATATCTTGGTCAGTATAAAGTTTTAAGTTAAAATACTCATCAGGTTGCTTTATACTTTTACGATATTTTATTGAGTCTGGATTAGGGTTTAGTGCCACAAAATGACCAGATTCCAAGCCAATAAATAGCGTATCATCCACAATTAGAGCTGTACCATCAACATCTCTGCTAAATGAGCCACCCTTAACTGAATTATATCTCCAAAGTTCTTTTCCTGTTCTATACGATACCGCTCTGTAACTTGGGATAATATCATCCCATAATTCTTTTTCAAAGCCTCTACGGCTACCTTGAAAAATCACATATTTATCTGGATCTGAAGCCTTTTTATGAGGATTTACCCATAAACTGCCAGAACTTTTAATTACATCGTCATAAGCATACTCCCAAATAACTTTACCAGTTTGTGCATCAATCTTTCTAAGATTGTAATCATAAGCTCCTTGGATAAGAAACAGTTTTGTACCTTCCTGCACAAGAAGTGGCTGTCCAGTCCAACCAGCACCATACATTTTCACAGTATCTCTAGTTTTATTTGGGACAATTGTAAAACCTCCGCCCAAACTTGTTTTCCAAATTACATCAAGTTGTTCTGGAGCTTGATTACCATAGTAGCTTCTAGTATCATTTCCTAAAAAAGTGGGAATAATAATCTTTACACTATCCTGTGCAAAACAAGTTATCGAAAAAAAGCAGAGAACGAAAAACAATTTAATCAAACGTAACTCCTGGGTATTCAGTAAGTTTAAGTATTTGCTCATATTCATCGGGTGCAGGGGCAAGCATATAACGCAATGGGTTTACAGCTGCTCCGTTAATAAGTATTTCATAATGTAAGTGTGGACCAGTAGAGAGTCCAGTATTTCCAACAGTTCCAATTTGCTCACCACGTTTAACTTTTTGCCCGTTTTTTACATTAATAGTATATAAGTGAGCATAACGTGTCGAAAGTCCGTCAACTCCATGGTCGATAAGAATAGAATTTCCATACCCACTGCCGGTATTATTTCTTTCGATCCCAACAATTGTTCCACCGCCTGATGCGTAAATAGGAGTTCCTTGAGCTGCTATTAAATCTAAACCTTTGTGCATGTGTACTATCCCTAGTATTGGATGTGGGCGATAGCCAAAAAATGAACCTATTCGTGTAAGTTCATTAACATGTATCGGCTGCAAAACTGGCAAAGCAAGATAAGTCACTTTTCGTTCTTTAATTTCCTTAATCAACTCATTATATGACAGCGACTGAATATTAAGTTTTGTCTCAACTTTATCTAGCTTCTTCGCAATATCTTTTACAATATCTGTGCTTTCATAACCCTCAAGATGCTTATATCTATTTGTACCACCAACACCCGAATTTCTTATTGTAAAAGGGATACTGTCTTGTTCATAAGTTGTACGATAAATAAAATTATCACGATCTGCAATATCTTCTAACAACTTATCGCTTTCTTCAAGACGAATGCTCATTTTTGCATAATTTGCTTTTAAAAACTTATTTTCGGTCCTCAACACTTTTTCTTCAGGAGACTCAAAAACAACAATATACAAGAACATAATTAATACCCCAAATGCTAACGAAGAAAATGTATAAGGTATTGATTTAATCAGTATTCTTTTAAAACTGAATTTAATTTTCTCATACTGAAGCGTTTCAGGGTTGTATTTATATTTAGGTTTAAAAAACTTCATTAGTTTTTGTTTGTTTTCCTTATTATCAATAAATTTTTGTGCAAAATTAAGAATTTACTCTAAATTTGCAAATTCTATTGATTGATTATATACGTAAGTTACTAAAATAAGATAAAATGATGAACTCGAAGCAGATACGTAACACTTTTAAGGAGTATTTTGAAAAAAAAGGACATAAAATAGTACCAAGTGCCTCAATGATTATCAAGGGCGACCCAACTTTAATGTTTACAAACGCAGGGATGAACCAATTTAAGGACATTTTCTTAGACATCAGAAAACCTGAGTATAAAAGAATTGCTAATTCCCAAAAGTGTCTTCGTGTATCTGGCAAACACAACGATCTTGAGGATGTAGGACGAGATACATACCACCACACAATGTTTGAGATGCTTGGGAACTGGTCATTTGGCGATTATTTTAAAGCCGAAGCAATCGAATATGCATGGGAACTACTAACCGAAATCTTTAAAATTGAAAAAGAACGTCTGTATATTACTGTTTTTGGTGGGGATAGCAATGATAATATGCCTATTGATACCGAAGCCGAAGATATTTGGAAAAAATTTGTTCCAACAGATAGGATATTGTACGGCTCCAAAAAAGATAATTTTTGGGAAATGGGCGAAACTGGACCTTGTGGACCTTGCTCCGAAATACATATCGACTTACGTGACGATTCCGAAAGAAAACAAATAAACGGCAAAGATTTGGTCAATATGGACCATAACGAAGTTATAGAAATTTGGAATCTTGTTTTTATACAATTTAATCGAAAACATGACGGAAGTCTGCACTCACTACCACAAAAACATGTCGATACAGGAATGGGATTTGAAAGATTATGTGCAGTTTTGCAAGGTAAAAAATCAAATTATGATACAGACCTTTTTCAGACGCTAATTAAAGCAATTACAAAAATTTCTGGAAAAGATTATGGAAAAGACATTAAAACAGATATGGCTCTAAGAGTGGTTTCTGACCATTTGCGAGCAGTAGCTTTTGCTATTGCAGATGGACTACTACCTTCAAACAACAAAGCAGGATATGTTATAAGACGAATTTTGAGACGTGCTGTAAGATATGCGTATTCGTTCTTAGACATTAAAGAGCCTTTTATGTTTAAATTAGTCGAAACCCTCGCTAACTTAATGGGCGACGCTTTTCCAGAAATTTTAACCCAAAAAGTATTGATTACCAACGTTATTAAAGAAGAAGAAACTGTTTTTTTACGAACTCTCGACAAAGGCATCAGACTAATAGAACAGGAAATTAAAAAAACTAAAACAGAGAACAAAACAGAAATAAGTGGAAAAGAAGCGTTTATACTATATGATACTTACGGATTTCCGTTTGACCTTACCGAATTAATATCAAGGGAGAATGGTCTTACAGTTAACAAATCGGAATTTGATGCCGAAATGAAAAAACAAAAAGACCGTGCTCGAAATGCAGCAGATACCGACACCAGCGAATGGACAGTTCTATTGTCTGACAATAAAGATTGTGAGTTTATCGGATACGACACAACAGAAGCAAATATTAAAATAGCAAAATACAGAAAAGTAGAACAACAAAAATCTGTATTATATCATCTTGTATTTGACAATACTCCTTTTTATGCCGAAGCAGGTGGACAAGTTGGCGATACAGGTTATATCGAAAGTAACGAGAAAAAATATAGTATCGTAAATACAATAAAAGAACATAACGAAATAATTCATATTTTAAAACAACTGCCAGACAATCCTCAAGATGAATTTAGAGCTGTTGTTAATAAACAAAAAAGAATAGAAACTGCCACGAATCATACAGCCACTCACTTATTGCACCATGCTCTGCGTGAAGTACTTGGAACCCATGTCGAACAAAAAGGCTCACTTGTAGATAGCAATAGATTAAGATTCGATTTTTCCCATTTTAATAAAATGACAGATGAAGAAATTCGTGAAGTCGAAACTAGAATCAATAAAATAATTCGTGAAAACATTAGTTTAGAAGAAAATAGACTAATGAAAATTGACGACGCTAAAAAATTAGGAGCAATATCATTATTTGGCGAAAAATATGGAGATATAGTAAGAGTTGTTAAATTTGGAAATTCGGTAGAACTTTGTGGTGGAACTCACACCGAAAACACTGGTCGTATTGGATTCTTTAAAATTGTTTCAGAAGGAGGTGTTGCTGCAGGAGTAAGAAGAATTGAAGCAGTTACAGGTGAAGTTGCTGAAAAAATGATACTTACAAAACTTGACGATTTGCAAAAAATCTCGGAAAAATTCAATAATCCAAAAGAAATTGAAACAACAGTACAATCATTAATAGATGAAAATGCTAATCTAAAAAAACAAATTGAAAGGTATAATCTTGCCCAAATAAAAACAATAAAAAGAGAATTGATTTCTAATGCAGAAGATTACCAAGATGTAAAAATCATCGTAAACTCAATAGAGCTTTCTGACAGTAACGGGCTTAAAGAGATTTGTGCACAAATTAGGGCAGAGCTTAATACATTCGCTTGTGTATTGGGAACCGTTATAGATAATAAACCATATATTGCAATTGCATTCTCCGAAAATCTCACAAAAGAAAAAGGATTGCATGCTGGAAACCTTATTCGCGAAACTGCTAAACTTATTAATGGTGGCGGCGGCGGACAGCCTTTTATTGCAACTGCTGGAGGCAAAAATCCAAATGGAATTAACAACGCCCTTGAATTTGCAAAAAACAAAATCAAGGAAACGCTATAATAAAAATCTATTGTGCGAATACAATTATGTTCTCAAAGCCCCATTAGGCACGGTTTTTGCTAATAAAACACGCATATTTATGGGAGCAAAAGCCTGAAAAGATGGCAGCTCAAAAACATCTAAACTATATTACTATCAGTCTATTATTAATTAAAATCAGTAAAAACTGTTTCTAATAAATAGTAGCAGCCGTAAAATTAAAATTGGCACAATAGACCAATGTTCTTTGATTTATTTACATGCAGCGATAAAAAATCAGTAATAATTTTATCCCCTTAATTATGTATTCAAATAAAATAATTATGCAATCAAATAATTACTATGGAATCATAGGCTTTAAGGATAGTCCCCTTAAAGAAAATACAAAATCTATACTAAGCAAACTACTTTTTTTATATCCACGAATAGAAACTCATCATATAAATGAAATGCCCGAAATACACAAAACGGAAGATTCTGCTTGGTTGTATATCGACCTATTAAAAAAAGGTATGACAAAATATGATGAAGAATATATTAGCCATAGAATATTATTAAATCAAACATATTGGATAAACAAAGTTGGGTTTATAACGATGACCGAACTCTTAGAAGTTCGTGACTATTGCGGATTACAAGCAACAGAATATTTAGAAAATTTATGTATTGATATAACAAAAATTGATTTCGACAACAATAACAAATGCCTTACATTTCTTACATATTACTCTAAATTTATAGAAGAGAAACACATTGATTATGTATTAGATTATTATTGTCAAACACAAGTTGTTAATAAGCAAAATTAAAAAAAACGGCTGATACACAAGCTCCTTTAGTGCTGCATGGGAGGAGTTTGTTTTCATAAAAAAGAAAATAACAGGACAACAGTTCTCTAAAAACAGATTATAGTTCTCGATTCCCTGTTCTTACTTCAAAATTCTTGAATAGATGAACAGAGAACTGTGAACAAGAACTGAACTGTGAACCGAGAACAGATGAACACATATCTAAATCGATGCCTTCAAAAGCCTCAGCAACCTTTCATCGCAGTATTCAAGGGGGGCTGAGGCATTCGAGGCACGAGAATCGTCTCGAAGTCCACGTTTTACTCATACACCAATTTCCCATCCCAAAGCTCAAATTATTTTTTTCCAGTCTCCACTTGCCCACTTTCATAATTGTATTCCGAACCGCCAAGAGAATGTGGTATCGAAAAAACAATTAACATTGACACAGACGCAAGAATTACTGCCCATTTTCTTTCTTTTTTGAGATTGAGAATTATTGCTGTAATCCAAATAATTAGAGCAATTAGGGTTTTATTGTCGGTAAAGTCTTTTCCTATGGGCCAGCCTGTCCAGTAATCTCCAAATGCGTAGTTTTGCATTATAGGTCCTAAAATAAAACCTCCAATAATTAGTGTAATAACTGTTAAATATGAAAAAAGACGATAATTGCCAGTATTGAAAAATATGTAAAAAAGACTCACCAAGCTGAATAACATCGCAGAGAACATTGCAATTATATGTGGTATCAAAATATAATCTGGTACCTGTCCTTTAAAGCGAATTATTGCAGAGTTATCATCAGTTTGCATGGTTTTTTCGCCATTTTTAAACAATATTACGTAATACTGTAATTTTCCTGCTGGGGGTTGATCTGGCAACATTACTTTCCAGCTTTGTGCATATTTCTCAAAAGGTGTAATTGTGTTTTTTGAGTCGCTTGGGTACTTATGAAAGCATATCACTGCCGAGTCGAAAGCTTCTGAAACAGGAATCTCAACAAATGTTTGTTCGCCAATGCTTGCGGAGCGAGTTAATTTCATTTTATAATCTTTATCACCAGGAATTTCTGATATTTTTAGCGGATATGTAGGACCGCTTTGTCTTTGATAAATTGAAGCTCCGACAGTTAGTAAAATTGCCAATGTCCAAACAAAAAATTTCTTCATAATGATTAGTGTTAAAAATCTATTTCTATTTCAATAATCTTTTCGTTTCTAATTATCTTTACCATGGTTTTTTGTCCAGATTCAAATTCGGACATAGCATGCATATATTCATAAATTCCGCCTATTTTTTTGTCTCCAATTTGAATTATTTTATCTCCTTTTAAAATTCCTGATTTATCGGCTACGCCGCCTGGGCTTATTCCGTCAACTCCTAAGCCGTCAGAGCCTCGTGAAGTCATATCGGGCATTATCCCAAGCTTTACTTTCATTTCTCCACCATGACGAGCTTTTTGTGCTTGTTCAGACT
>JAQVOR010000050.1:11472-21884 GCA_028702535.1 Bacteroidales bacterium | reverse complement strand
ATCCATCATCATTAAAGGCAATTTGACTAAATGTCTCATTATACAAACGCAAATATGAATCGTAATTGGTGGCATTATTGCACGTATTTATATTCACTTTGCCTGGATTCGCCAGTGTGAATTGATAAACGACATCTGGAGAATTGTATGTGTTAGGGACATCATCTATAAACGCACAAGTATTGTTAGCATCCGTATAAATTACACCACATTCATAGGTGCTATCTAACTGCCCAATAACAATTGGATTGGCAAAATTTTCTTGGGCATGAGAAAATGTCATAAACAACAATCCCATCAGCAAACTTAATAAGGCTTTTTTTATCTTTTTTAAACTTTAAATTTTATATTTTCTAATAATTTTTGCACGAAGTTAAATATATTCCCAGTAAATACCTATATATTAAATATATTTAGTTTTACTCTCCATGTATTTAGTTTTACTCTCGATGTATTTCGCTCTCTTTCAGCGACTTAACAAAGGCACTTGGAGACATGTTTTTTATACGTTTGAACACTTGCGAAAAAGCACTGCCTGAGGTAAAGCCAGAAGTAATAGCAACTTGCTCAAGCTTCTCCATTGGGTTATTTGATAAAATATCACAGGCATATTCGATGCGATAAGTATTGATTAGTTTATAGAATGTATGGAATTCACTACGGGCAATGACTTCACTCAAATAATTTTTGTTAGTATTCATTTGTTTTGCCAAATCGCCCATTGTAAGGTGTTCTTCGAGAAAGATTTTTTTTTCTAACAACAGAATGAGTAATTGACCCTCCATTTTTTTGCTCTGCTTATTACTTAGGCGGTTTTTGGAAGAGGACAGTATATTTGTGGGAACAACTTTTTGCTCCAACTCTTTTGCTTTAGTAAATTTCAACTTGCGGTGGGGGTTAAGTGTATAAAAAATAAACCATACGCTTGCTACACTATACAATATGTCGCGTACCATTTTTGCAATTTCGTCATTTATTATAAAACAGGAATACAATACTAAACATACTACTAGTGTTGACCATTTTATGTTCTGAGCCAAACGCACGGGAAAGTCGTCGATATTAGAATATTCGTCTTCGTCTATCTCGAGTATTCGATTGTGAAGCAATTGCCACAAACGAATTAGCCGATAAATATATGCTCCACTAACAATAGTAACAAGCACAAACATAATATGCTGAAATGTCCGAGAAAATGGGACAAAGCCCAATAAAGGCAGTGTGAGTATGGCTCCTGTTACAATAACTGGCAACATCAAGATAAATAATTGTTTATTAGTATATGTTCTCAGAAAGAAATATCCCCAAACCATCACCAGTGAAAAGGAAGAAATAATCAGGACGCCTATTCCGTTTGCATAAAAAAGTGCATCTGGCTCACCTATCATTAATAGATAAGGAATTTCAACCAGCTGTGCGAGATATAGTGCCGCTACTAAACGATGTGCAGGATAAAGTTCCAGTAAATGGTCTTTATAAGCATGTGGTACGTGAAACCTTTTTAGCAACCAACCATAAATGCTTGTAACGATGAAAATTAGATTCGCCGAAAACATGAATATGTGTAAAATATCGTGCGTCATCAGTAATGTGTTCTATTTTTAGCGTGCTTCCGAATTATCTCGTGCTGATTGCCTATATAAGAAATATAAAATATAATCGCATAAATAATAGTTTTTCCCATATCCTCTAATTTTATTTAGGTTCTCAATTATATGACAACTTCATTCTAATTACACTATGTTTTACAAATATACAGCTTTTTCTTCTTTTGACGTCTAAGATATAAAAAATAAGATTTATTCTTTTTAAAAAAAATGTCCTAAATATTTGAAAACAACCAGTTTGTATCAAATTAATTCCAAAACTCAATATTGAATATTACAGTAGTATTATACTTAATATTAGCCTCTTCAATTTAAATAGTAGCTGGCAATACTAATATTGAATTCAGGTTTAGAACAAACATAATGCTTTTGATTTAGGCTATATGGTACAAAAAGAAGTGTTTGAAACAAATCCTGTTACAGATTTTGTGCTTTTAATAGGGTACAAATTTAAGTTTTAAGGGAAAGGATTTGATTTTTAATGATAAATTTACCCTGATGAGACTTAATAATAAAAAATTAATTTTGAAAAATCTCTCTATTATAGATGCATGGTTTATACATCAAAAACACAAGTAAGCCAACTTTTATATCGATAATACTGGAGTTTCCACAAGCTTAAAAATTATACCGAACTCAGGTTTATAATTTAAAAAATAAAATTATTGCTATTCAAAAACATTTGACTATTTTTGTCAAAACACTTTTTGTCTTATGAGGTCATTTGGAGATATTATCAAATCAAAAAGAGAAGAGAATGGATTGTTTCTTAGGCAAGTTTCAGCACTAATGGAGATAGACCAAGCGATTATCAGTAAAATAGAGAGGCAAGAAAGAAAAGCTTCAAGAGAGCAAGTTTTGAAATTTGCAGAGGTTTTTGAAATAAATCCAGATGAATTAATAATATCTTGGTGTAGCGATAAAGTAGCTTATGAATTGAGAGAGGAAAATAATACGTTAGAAATTTTAAAACTTGCAGAATCTAAATTGAAATACCTTAAAACCATAAAAAAATGAAGAAGAATTTATTATCACTATTCTCTGGTTGTGGAGGAATGGACATTGGTTTTGAAGGCGGATTTAAAATTCCAAAAGCGACAATTAATGCCGATATTCACGGAGATTGGATTGAACGGGAAGATGATATATATATATATCTAAAAGAAACTTTTTTTGAAACAAAATTTGCTAACGATATAAGTGAACACGCTAAAATTGCATGGAATGACTATTTTTCAAAAAAACGTGGACATGACTTAAGTGCAACATTTAGAGTTGGTAGTATTGTTGATATTGTAAAAGAATATAAAAATGGAAACAAAAATGTTTTTCCAGATAATGTGGAAATTGTAACAGGCGGGTTTCCTTGCCAAGATTTTAGCGTTGCAGGAAAACGAAAAGGTTTCAATTCTCACAAAGACCATAATGGGAAAATAATTAATTCAGACATTCCAACAGAAGAAACTCGAGGAAAATTATATATGTGGATGAAAGAAGTAATTGAAATAACATTACCTAAAATGTTTATAGCTGAAAATGTTAAAGGTTTAGCAAATTTAGGAGAAGTTAAAGAAATTATTCAATCTGATTTTTCTAATGTAAGCGGAAAAGAGTATTTAGTTCTATCACCAAAAGTTTTACATTCAGGACGATTCGGCGTTCCACAATCAAGAGAAAGAATAATATTCATTGGTTTTAAAAAATCTGCATTGTCAGATAAAGCTCTTACAGAATTATCAAAAAAAGATATTTTAGAAGAGTATAACCCTTATCCAACACCTACTCATAGATTAAATGGAGAATTGCATTTTTCTTCTGTTAATCAATTAATGACCATGTTCACTAAAAGTAAGGACGTTTTATTAGATTTAAACGAACCAGAAGAAGCTTCAGATTTGTCGCAAAAACACTATTCAAAGGCGAAATTTATGGGAATTCATTGTCAAGGACAAAAAGAAATTGATCTGGATAAATTAGCACCCACAATTAGGGCTGAGCATCATGGAAATATTGAATATAGAAGACTTTCTGTGAAAAATGGGGGAAAGAAAATTAACGAACTAAAAAAAGGATTGAAGGAAAGACGATTGACCCTGAGAGAGTGTGCAAGAATTCAAACTTTTCCTGATGACTTTAATTTTGTAATTTCTAAAAATGAAAAACACACAAAGTTTGCTGTGAGCCCATCAGTTGGTTATAAATTAGTCGGCAACGCTGTTCCACCGTTATTAGCTTATCATATTGCGAAAAAGATAGAATATAATTGGGAATTTTACTTTAAGTAATATTATATTTGCCATTAACTGAAAATAGGGGGCAAATGGCAAAAAGAATTTATGAATTATTTGATGAAGAATCGTTAATTAAAAAAATAAAAAACAAGCTTCCTTACTTGTTTCAATTAGCTGAAATTGATAATTCAAGAGATGGAAAATTGGGGATGGAAATTGGTTCTGCAAGAGAAAGAATTTTGATAGCATTGTTAATTTATAAATTTAGTGAAGAAAATGTAAAAGTAGATATTGCGATTACTAAGAGTGAAATAGATGTAATCGTTTTTGATGAACCTATATCTATAAAAACAGTTACAAATAAAAAAGTAGTTGGTGTAAAATTAATTTGGACAGTTGATGCTCAAAAGGCAATAGAGTTTATAAATCAATACTCTCCAAAGTGTGATATTTTATATGCTCATATAAATTGGGATAATGAAGGTGCGTTATATTTATTGTCAAAAGAGAGCCAAAAAGAAGTATTAAAAGAATTCGGCAAAGATTTTTATTTTAAATTACCAAAAACTGGAACAAATCCACGAGGTGTGGAAATATCAAACAAGGCTATTAATAAATTGGTTGAACATCCAACGACAAAGAAAATTATGATAGATTGGACACGAGATGAGACGATACAATATAATAGTTATAAGCGTTGGGTTGAAGAATGGAAAGAAGAAAGATAGATTACAGCAAATAGGAAATAGAGCATTAATCGCTGCAAAGCACTCACATAAAGTCTAAGTGGGAGTAAGTTCTGCTCAACTTTGGATATTATGATGAAAAAAAAGACTTTTTGTCATTCAAAAATAAAGTTTTATATTTATACAATATTAATAAAACTTGTCAAAAACAAGTGGTTGCATTTTTACACCTAATTATAATGGACATGAAAAAACTAACAATCCTAATTATTTGCATCGTATTTTTCGCACCATTACAAAGTTTTTCGAGCTCCTTAAAAGATTCAACATCTGCTAAACATGAATTTACGGTTTCTTATAACAGAACGAATTTTGGTAGTGCAAGTCTGAATTATTCGAGAAGATTAACACAAAAAACCTGGTTAAGGTTTGGTTTAGATGTTTTTGGCGATTTTGTTGCGAATCAACCTCTGACAGGTTTGACTTACTATACGTCAAATTTTAGTAGTACAAGCACATTTTTACTGGGAGTTGAAAAACACAAATCAATTAAATCAAATTTCGAATTAATAACTGGACTAAACCTTATTGTGATTTCTGGAATGAGTTACACAAGAATAGATAACCCAAGTTTACCAATTAAAATGCAACGAAGTGTAAGTTTTGATTTTCATTATGGCTTTGGAGGAACAGTTGGATTATATTATAGAATCTCAGATAAGTTTGCAATAGGAAGTTCCATAAACCCATGTATGACTTATTCGCGAAGCTTGGGAACAATAAATAATGTTCATTCTTTTAGAATGTATTTAACGAATATGTCGATTGTTACTTTGAGGTATAAATTGTAAAGACTCTCTGCAAGAGAACTTCTCTATCTATTTTCTCATCTCTAACATCAAATTGTTGAAAAATTGTTGAAAAACATTTTATAATAATTGCATTATATTATTTTGTCTCGTTTTTTTTGTCTTAATTTGTAATTGAATTCGGTTCTTATAGATTAAAAGGGAATCCTGTGTAAATCAGGGACTATCCCCGTAGCTGTAAGTTCTATTAAGGTTTTATCTCTTTTGCCACTGACTGCCGACCGGCGGTTGGGAAGGCGGTAAAACTGGAACAAGTCAGAAGACCTGCCGAATGAAAATATTGTAGCTTTCGGGTGAAAAGTGAGAGATAAATTACACGCAGTAGTTCTTCTTTACCTCCCCGTATGTTACTAATTAGTGCCTGTCAATAGAGTCAGTGTTTGAACCAGAATGTTCGAGACCAAGGCTTTTGAAGTTTTGAAAATCAAGGAGTTTGCTTTTGCAAATGACTGTTTTCAACACGAGAATAACGCAGCTATTGGACATTATGGACAAACACTAATTATTAACTAATAAATTATAATGTTATGTATGAGAATTTTGGTATGAGAAAAACAGTGAAATTATGTTTCGTAGTAAGTGCGTTATTGTTTAGTTCTGTTCTGTTTGCACAAGTAAAAGCTGATATAGTGGAGAGTCCTATCGCAAATATCTGGGCTTACGAAAATGATGAAAATCGTATTATTAATCTGGATGAGAATTTTTCAGCAACAGATATTGCAGTTAATTATCAAATTGTTGTTAATACTAACCCAGAAATTGCTCTGGCAACAATTACTGATGCTAATTTAACAATAGAATTTATTGCTCACGGACAATCAAAATTGATATTTAGTGCTATTTATCAAGAAACTACAATTTACGATACAATTGTGATAGGAGTACTTCCAGTAATTGAAGGAGAGTTTGATATTGTGGATTTTGAAGATTTAAGCCTTGACGAAGATTCTTTTTGGAATGGAGCAGATGAAACTGGATATTTTGTTTCTGGAAGAGCTGTATTTGATAATGCTTACGAGAGTGATTGGGGTTCATGGAGCGGCTGGGCTTATTCAAATATAAATAATATTCAAACTCCCGATTATTCAAATCAATATGCTGCCTATACTGGCGAGGGATTGGATATTATTGCATCGGGAGGAGCAAATTATGCTATTAGTTATCCTTATACGCAATCTGTAATTAGTTTTGGTGATGAAGGTAATTATTCCGTTAAAGGAATTTATGTTACAAATTCTACTTATGCTTGTTTAACAATAAAAAATGGTGATGGTTTTGCAAAGAAATTTGGCGGCATCAGTGGAGATGATCCAGATTGGTTTATGTTAACAATAACTGGAAAGTATCAAGGAAACGAAACTGGAACTATAGATTATTATCTTGCCGATTTCCGATTTGACAATAATGATCAAGATTATATTATTGAAACTTGGCAATATGTTGAACTTAGCGATTTAGGTCAAGTGGATACTCTTTTATTTAGTTTAAGCTCATCAGATATGGGAGAGTGGGGTATGAATACACCTGCTTATTTTTGTGCCGACAATTTAATGTTTACCTACGAGGAAGCAACTGAAATTATCGAGAATGTTGCTGAAAACATTTCTGTTTATCCAAATCCTGCAAGTTCATATATTGTTGTTGAAACTCAGGTAGAAACAAGCGTTAGTATCTATAGTATAGACGGGCGTTTAGTCTTATCTCAAACTATTAGCGACAATAAAACCATTGATGTAAATTACTTTAAAACTGGCATATACAACATGGTTATTGAAACTCGTAATGGACGAACTGTTAAGAAGATGATTGTAGAATAAGTGCAATATTATGAAAATGACAAAGTCTTTTATATTATTAATTTCATTCTCACTCGCAGGTGTTTTCACAATTTATGCACAAGGAATTTATGCTCCAGCTGCAGGAGAACCTGGCTCAACTGCAATACATAAAGATAGCTCAATTTTAGTTTCATGGGCAACTAATTGTGTTGTTGAAAGGGGTTATATTAATATTACTGACACAACAGTAACTTTTACACAAAGTGGAATAACATCAAACTATGCGTTTTTGGGACATGATACACTTGCATTGGGCTATCCAGAAACAAATATGGCTTGTGTAAGTCTGGGGGACGGAGGTTCTGCAATTCTTGAGTTTAATGCTCCAATAATAAATGGTGATGGATTCGATTTCGCAGTTTTTGAAAATGGATTTAAAGGAATGATACCACCATATTTATATTTTCTAGAGTTGGCTTTTGTCGAAGTGAGTTCAGATGGAGAACATTTTGTGCGATTCCCATCGGCAAGTGACACTCAAACCGAAACTCAAGTTGCAGGTTTTGAGCAATTAGACCCAACATATATTCATAATCTTGCAGGAAAATATATTGCCGATTATGGAACACCTTTTGACCTCGAAGACTTAAAAGATAGTGCTAACTTGGATATCAATAATATTACTCATGTAAAGATAATTGATGTTGTTGGAATTATAAATTCTGAATTTACTACTTATGATTCGCAAGGTAATATGGTTAACGATCCATGGCCAACAGCTTTTGCATCTGGAGGATTTGATTTAAGTGCTGTGGGTGTAATAAATTCTTCGCAAAACAATATTGACAATAATAATTTTTCTGATGAAATTACTATATGGCCAAACCCTGTAAGTGCTGGAGGAATTATAAATATCAACACATCTAATAATACAGAAATATCTAATATAAACTTTAAAATTATAGACTTGCAAGGTAATACTGTAATTAATAAAAATGTTAATCATACCTTAATATCAATTCCTCAAAATATTAAAGCTGGACTATATTTTATTTTTACAACTAATTCTGAAGGTAAAATATTTACAAGTAAGCTTGTGATAAAATGATAGAATTAAAGCTTGCATATTGTTTATGTCTAATTCTGTTTTCAACATTGATTTACGGACAGGGTATAACTGATTCTACCTTTATTTTAAATCAGGTTGAGATTAATGCACAACGTTCTATTAATGAAAGAGGTCTTAACATTACAAAAATAGATTCTCTTATTGTGCGTAAAAGTGCAAACTCCTCATTGTCAGAGCTTTTGTCTAAACATTCGCCAGTTTTTATCAAATCTTACGGACAAGGTTCACTTGCTACAGCATCATTTCGAGGTACAGCAGCTTCGCATACACAGGTAGAGTGGAATGGAATAAATATTAATAATCCTATGTTAGGACAAGTCGATTTTTCTTTAATTCCTGTTTATTTTATCGATGAGGTTTTACTTTTTCATGGTGGTAGTTCTTTGCAAAAAGGAAGCGGAGCACTTGGCGGAAGTGTTATTGTAAATTCCGAACCAGATTGGAAAAACGGCTTTAATGCCGATTTAATTCAAACTGTAGGTAGTTTTGGCACTTATCAATCTTATGTGAAACTAAAAGCATCTAATAATAAAATTTTATATGATCTTAGATTGTTTCATGAACAGTCTAAAAATAACTTTCAATTTTATAATAATGCAAACGGGCTTTTTAATCATGTAAATCAACAAAATGCAGATTATATTAAAATCGGAGCTTTGCTCAATACTTACTATCGACTTGGTAAAAACAATTTAATTTCTGTCAATATTTGGGGACAAACCGCTAGCAGAAATTTACCACCAATAATGTCTTATGAAGGTACAAATAGAGACGAATATCAAGAAGATTATGAGTTGAGAATTAGTGGAAAATGGAAATTATATAAAAATAAATTCAAATCGGAACTTAATTCTGGTTATTCAAAAACAAATTTGAATTATTTTCTTGCTCATAATACGCCCTTGGGAATATTTGTTAATTATGATTCAAAAAGTAATACTCAAAGCATTTACAATAAATATAGCTTTGATTATAAGCCTTTTAAGAAAACCATAATTACTGGAATGGCTAATTTTAATTATCACAAAATACATATTTATGAGGCAGGTCAACAAACTGGTTATGATAAAACACGTGCAGAAACAGGCTTAAAGGTAAGTGTTCACAGAGAGTTTTTTAATCGCCTTACAGCTTACGGACTTGTGTATAGCGAATTTGTTGATAATAGATTTACCCCAATTATGCCCTCCGTAGGTTTAGAATATGAGGTTTTAAAAGATCAAAACGTATATTTAAAAACAAATTTTACTCGAAATTATCATCAGCCAAGTCTTAATGATTTATATTGGCAGCCCGGGGGTAATGATAAGTTAAAACCAGAGCAGGGCTATACTGGCGATATTGCATTAGATTATAGCTTTAAAAAGAATTCTGTATTTGTAGTTAATACAAGTTTAGGAGGCTATATGTCCTATATAAATGACTGGATAATTTGGCGACCTGGAGAATATCGATTTTGGCAAGCCGAAAATATAAAGACAGTTTTTGCTCGTGGTATCGAAGTTACATTGTCGGGCCGAGTACTTGTATCTGAATTTAATTTTGAGCTTTTTACAAATTATACTTTTACTAAAACTACAAACGAGGGAGAAATTTCGCCAGAAGATAATTCGGTGGGCAAACAATTGATGTATATACCTTTACATAAGGCTAATCTAATGTTTAGTGCTGGATATAAAGGTTTTAAATTTAGTTATAATCTTGCCCTAAATGGAGAAAGATATACAACTTCAAGTAACGAAATTACAAGACATGTTTTACCCAAATACTCACTTCATGATATTTATTTTGGGAAAGAAATGCTTGTTTTTGGCAAATCATTAGAAGTTCAATTTAGAATTAATAATTTATTTAATCTCGATTATCAAGCGATACTCTGGAGAGCTATGCCAGGAAGAAATTATAAAATATTTGTAAAAATTTCAGTTTAATTTTAATTATTATGATAAAAACAAAACAAAGAGTGATAAATATGCAAAAAAAAGGATGTATCGTCCCTAACGGGACTTTAAAAACATTGGGTATTATGTTTTTACCAATATTACGTCCCTCTGGGACTAATAAAATAGGTAATGTGCAAAATGCATTATAATGTAACATAGTGTATTACTA
>JAQVOR010000050.1:0-11372 GCA_028702535.1 Bacteroidales bacterium | reverse complement strand
GATACATTGCAAGATTTGTATGAGTTTTAAAATAGTTCTATCGGACAATAATAATTTACTGTATGAAAAAAGTTTTAAATATTCGTTTTTACACCATATTTCTAATCATACTCACACTAAGCATGAGCTTTTATTTAGTTTCGTGTAAACCCGAAGAAATTGACCCGCCAGGAAGAAATTATAAAATATTTGTAAAAATTTCAGTTTAATTTTAATTAATGTGATAAAAACAAAACAAAGAGTGATAAATATGCAAAAAAAAGGATGTATCGTCCCTAACGGGACTTTAAAAACATTGGGTATTATGTTTTTACCAATATTACGTCCCTCTGGGACTAATAAAATAGGTAATGTGTAAAATACCTTATAATGTAACATAGTGTGTTACTTATAGGAATAATGATTTAGATAATGTATTGAATTGTAACTAACACACTTTATAGGATTGGTGCCGTAGGCATCAAACATTGGTAAGGAAGTTAGTTTAATATGTAAAAAAAAGATGTATCGTCCCTAACGGGACTTTAAAAACATTGGGTATTATGTTTTTACCAATATTACGTCCCTCTGGGACTAATAAAATAGGTAATGTGCAAAATGCATTATAATGTAACATAGTGTATTACTATTACTTATAGGAATAATGATTTAGATAATGTATTGAATTGTAACATAACACACTTTATAGGATTGGTGCCGTAGGCATCAAACATTGGTAAGGAAGTTAGTTGAAAAGTTTGAATTCCCGTAGGGACGATACATTGCAAGATTTGTATGAGTTTTAAAATAGTTCTATCGGACAATAATAATTTACTGTATGAAAAAAGTTTTAAATATTCGTTTTTACACCATATTTCTAATCATACTCACACTAAGCATGAGTTTTTATTTAGTTTCGTGTAAACCCGAAGAAATTGACCCGCCAGTAAAGTATGATGAGCAAAGCGGCGTATTTATTTGCAACGAAGGTAACTTTACTTATGGAAATGCAAGTTTGTCTTTTTATGATGTTAAAACTAAAGAAATCAAAAATCAGGTATTTTACAATGCAAATAATTTTCCTCTTGGAGATGTAGCACAGTTTATGGCAATTTTTAATAATAATGTTTATATTGTAGTTAATAATTCAGGAAAAATTGTGATAATTAATAAAGATGATTTTAAGCATATAGCTACAATTCCTAATTTAACATCTCCACGATTTATAGAGTTTATTGATGATAATAAAGCCTACATAAGCGATTTGTACAGCCCATATATTACAATAATTGATCCTTCGTCAAATACTATTATCGACAATATATATGTTGGTAGCAGTACAGATCAAATGTTAAAATTAAACGAATATCTATATGTTGCAAGTTGGTCATTTAATAATAAACTATATAAAATAAACTCTACTACAGATGATCTTGTTGATTCTATTGAAGTCGTAAAACAGCCCAATAGCATTGTAAAAGATAAATATAATCGAATTTGGGTTTTATCTGATGGCGGTAATGTTGGTAATCCTGGCGGACAGGAAATAGCTGCTCTAACATGTGTAAACACTAGTGATTTTACAATTGAAAAAACATTTACTTTTTCTGATATTGAAATTTCGCCAACAGAGTTGAAAATCAATAAAACTGCTGATACATTATTTTATATTAATGGTAGTTGGGGGGGCAGTTCAGGAAATCAAAGTGGAATTTATAAAATGTCCGTTGATGCAAGTTCGCTGCCGTCAGAACCAGTAATTCCTGAAGAAAACCATTTGTTTTATGGACTTGGGATTAATCCGCAAAACTCAGAGATTTATGTGAGCGATGCTATTGATTATGTGCAACAAGGAATTGTTTTTAGATATAATGCCGATGGAATAAGATTGGATTCTTTTAAAACTGGTGTTATTCCTAGAGCATTTTGTTTTAAATAGGGTTTGTTTATAAACTAAGTGGTTAAATTAAAATGTTCTGAAATTCTATTTTGATAAATAATTAATATTACCAATTGTAATACCATAATCTATCAAAAAAACAAATCAGGAAAAAATCTGTTGTTACTATACCAACAAATATAATCAAGTTTTATGAAATATGTAATACGATTAATTGTTTCATTGACCATAATATTATTTTCAATGAACACATTTGCACAGCTAAAAATATCAGCGGAACTTAGAACACGGGGTGAAGCTATAAATGCTTATCAGTATTTGCCAGATACTACAACAGAAACTAAGTTTTTTGTAACTCAAAGGACTAGAATTATAGCAAATTATAAAAAAGATTTTTATGAAACACAAATCAGCATTCAAGATGTTAGGTTTTGGGGTGGAGAAGATAATTTTACAAAAGCTGGAGTATGGAGTAATACTAATGGATTAGATATTTATGAAGCCTGGGCTAAGTTTAATTTGAATGAAAATCATTTTTTAAAGATTGGAAGACAAGAGCTTAGATATGATGACGAAAGATTATTATCATGGAGAAATTGGAACCAGTATGGAATTACTTATGATGCTTTTGTTTATGGATTTAGAAAAAAAGATTGGAAATTAGACTTAGGATTATCTTACAATAGTTGGGGAACTGCTGATAAAAACAATAGCTATTTCGATGGGGCTACAACTAAAAGAATGAAAACTTTAAATTTTCTGCATTTAAACAAGGAGTTTGATAAATTTAGTGCGTCTTTTAACCTAATTTCAGCGGGATATCATAAAGGAAACACAACAAATGTTATTTACTTGACAAATACTTATGGTCTCTATCTTAAATATAAAAACAATAGTTTTATGATAGACGGAAATGCTTATATGCAAAGTGGGAAAAGCTATGAAGGTAAAGATATAAAAGGAGCATATTTGCTTACTCTCAACGGAGAAACATATTTGTTAGATAAGAAATTAAGCTTAAAAGCGGGTGTAGATTACTTCTCAGGTGCTGATGGTACAAACTCAGATGAATTATATAACACACAGCATCATAATTTTAACTTGATGTATGGTGCACGATATTTGTATTATGGTAATCAGAATATGTTTACTTTAATGGATACTCATACTAAAAATGCTGGTTTAACAGATATCCATTTTGGACTAAATTATAAACAAAGCGAAAAACATATTTTTGATTTAACATATCATATTTTTAGTACAAGCGAAAAGGTTTTGAAAGAAATTGACCCAATACAGAATGAAAGAATTTATTATAATCAATCGCTAGGTTCAGAAATAGATATGGTTTACACTTATAAAATCAACAAAGAATTAGTTGTAAAGTCTGGTTTGTCTTATTATTTTACAAACTCAACAATCGAATCTTTCAAAGGCATTAAAGGAGATGTAGGATTACCATTTTGGGGATGGATTATGCTTAGTTTTAAGCCTACATTATTTGAAAAATAAGGGGTTTAGATTAAATAGTTGATTTATTAATAAAACCTCAGTACTAATATAATATCTTTGAAATAAGAACTCAAAAGTTTTAGATTATTTAAAACCGTTTACTTTTAATTAGAAGTTTTACTAGTAGTTTTTTTATCAAAATATGATTTTTTTATTTCAATTATCATCAAAGATTTATTATCTTTATGTTTTAATTTTAAAATTATAGAATTATGTTTAAACTAGAAGTATATAAGAAGCGAAGAGAAAATTTAAAAAAATCATTATCAAAAGGTGTTTATCTTATTATGGGAAATAATGAGACCCCAATGAATTATCCTGCTAATACTTATCATTTTAGACAGGATAGTAATTTTCTTTATTTTTACGGGCTTGATATTGCTGGCATGGCAGCTATTATTGATATTGATAATGACAAAGAGATAATTTTTGCCAACGATGTGGATATTGATGATATTATTTGGATGGGGCCTCAGCCAAGCGTTAAGGAGCTTGCTTCAAAATGTTTGATAAACGAAACTCAGCCATTTTCTGAATTAGTAGATTATCTCCAAAAATCAAAAAAAGCAGGTCGCAAGATACATTTCTTACCGCCTTACAAACATGATAATATGATTTATCTAAATAAGGTTTTGGGTGTTCCTTTTGAAAAAATGAAAGAAGAAGCATCACTAGAATTTATTCTTGCTGTGGTTGCATTACGAAATGTAAAAGAGCAAGTTGAAATTGAGGAGATTGACAAAGCTTGCAATATTGGATATTTGATGCATACTACATCTATGAAAATGACAAAACCTGGTTTGTATGAGCGAGAAATTGCAGGTGTAATGGAAGGCGTTAGCTTATCTTATGGTTCCGTACCTTCATTTCCAATAATATTAACAAAAAATGGTCAAACATTACATAATCATTATCATGGCAACAAATTAAAAGAAGGCGATCTTTTATTGCAAGATGCCGGTGCTCAAACGCCAATGTATTATGCTTCGGATAATACTCGAACACTTCCTGTTGGAGGTAAGTTTACTTCAAAACAAAAGGACGTTTATGAAATTGTGCTTAATTCGATCAATGGATCAATAAAATTAATGAAACCTAGAGTTAAATATTTAGATGTTCATTTAAGTGCTTCCGAGATTTTAGCTTCTGGTCTTAAAGATTTAGGTTTGATGAAAGGTGATATTAAAGAAGCTGTTAAACTTGGTGCTCATGCTTTATTTATGCCTCATGGTTTAGGACACATGATGGGATTAGATGTTCACGATATGGAAGATTTGGGACAAATAAATGTTGGCTATGATGAGGAAACACGTCCCAGCGATATTTTTGGAACTGCTTTTTTGAGAATGGGACGTGAACTTAAACCAGGATATGTGCTCACAAATGAACCTGGAATTTATTTTATTCCCGAGTTAATAGACATTTGGAAAAAAGAGCGGAAATTTACAGACTTTATAAATTATGACAAGCTTGTAGCATATCGTGATTTTGGTGGAATAAGACTTGAGGATGATATTCTAATAACAGAAAATGGTTCGCGAATATTAGGAGAAAAACGTATTCCGATAAGCGTTGAGGAAGTTGAGAGTTTTATGAGAGGCTAAGTGTGGTTTTTAATGATTCGTGTGATTTAATAAAATAAATATTTATGTTACTTATTTATGTACCAAGACTTAATGCAAGGACTCATTATGCAATTGAGGTGTGCTTTAGTCATGTTTTTAAGATAGATTTTAAAATTACAACTGATTTAGATGAATTTGAAAAATCTAATTTGCCGTGTTTATGGTATGCTCCTGAAAAAGTATCTGATAAACCAGGTATAATAAGTGATGCGATGATGTGGGATAAAAAACTAATTATCGACTCGCCTGGACGCACAATTATTGAAAACACTAATGTTTTATTTCCAACTCAATCGGTGTTGTTGCCAAATTTTGATCTTTTTGCTGCATGTTTTTGGCATGTAACACGAATGGAAGAGTATAATCATTTTGCTATAAGTGCTGATACGCGTTTTTCGTCAGAAAAAAGTATTGCTCGTAAAACTGGAATATTACAAAAACCAATAGTTCATGTTTGGACAGAAATGTTTCTCGAAGTACTAAAGCAGCTTTACCCAGATTTGAAATACACAAAACCTGCATACAAATATGTACCAACTGTTGACGTTGATAGTGCATTTATGTATAAATACCAAGGCTTTTTTATCAACCGCATAGGGTTTGTAAAAGATGTTTTTCGTAAAGACTTTAAAGCAGTAAAAAAACGGTTTAGGGTAATTATGGGAAAAGATGCTGACCCATGGTTTTGCTTTGATAAAATCGCAGAATTGCATGAAAAATATGATTTAAAACCAAAATATTTCTTTTTAGTTGCTAAGCACAGTAAACTTGACAGAAATGTTTCTCCTTCGAGAATAAGAATGAAGAAACTGATAGCAGAATTGGTCAAGAAACACACAGTAGGTATTCATTATTCATATCGAGGTAATAGTAAACCCAAATTATGGAATAAAGAGCTTAGAGTCTTATCAAAACTTACTGGACAGGAGATATTCTCGTCTCGTCAGCACTATTTATTTGTTCGTTTCCCTTCTACTTATGAGCAATTGATAAATTTAGGTATGAAGCGTGATTATTCTATGGTTTATCCTGATATGCCTGGTTTTAGAATGGGAGTTACAGTACCTGTTCCATTTTTTAACCTAACAACAAATAAGAAAACAGATTTTTGGCTTTATCCAACAATGATAATGGACAATAGTTTTACCAAATATCAAACTATGACTCACGATGAGGCAATTGAGATTTCTTCGGGAATTATAAACTACACAAAACAATACGGTGGTACACTTATAACCCTGTGGCATAACGAGTCGCTTTCCGAATATGGAAAATGGGAGGGATGGAATACCGTGTATGAATCCATTTTAAAGATGGCTACAGAAGAGTAGTTCACAGTTCTTTTGTTCCACAGTTCTATTGTTCAACTGTTCAATTGTTCAATTGTTCTATTGTTCTATTGTTCTATTGTTCAATTGTTCAATTGTTCTATTGTTCAACTGTTCAATTGTTCAACTGTTCAATTGTTCAACTGTTCAACTGTTCAACTGTTCAACTGTTCAACTGTTCAACTGTTCAACTGTTCAACTGTTCAATTGTTCTATTGTTCTATTGTTCTATTGTTCAACTGTTCAATTGTTCTATTGTTCTATTGTTCAATTGTTCAATTGTTCTTTCAGATTATTTTTCTTTTTTCAGTTGTTATTTGAAATAAACTTTAAAAAAGCTACAATTTCATAAAAATAAAAAACATGACAAAAACTAAAGACCTAAGAAAGCGGCTCATTGAGTATTCTGTTCTGATTATCGAGATAGTCAATTGTCTTGATAATTCAAAAGCAAGTTATCATCTTGGTGGGCAATTACTACGTTCTGGAACATCACCAGCTTTAAATTATGGGGAAGCTCAAGGTGCAGAATCAGCAAAAGATTTTATTCATAAAATGAAAGTAATTTTAAAAGAATTGCGTGAAACAGATATTAATTTAAACATTATTAACAAAGCAGCACTCTCACAGGACACTGCAAAAGTGGAATGTGCTATTTCAGAATCAAATGGATTAATCTCCATTTTTGTTACGAGTATAAATACTGCAAAGAAAAATGCAAAGTTGTAAAAATATTTCAAATAAGAAGAAAGTTTTGAAGTAAGAACAATTGAACATTTGAACACTTCGACTTCGCTCTGTGCATCGCATTCGAAGTAAGAACATTAGGTTTAACCCACGATGAAGCAATTGAACATTGTACAGAAATTATAAACTACACAAAACAATACGGTGGTACGCTTATAACCCTGTGGCATAACGAGTCGCTTTCCGAATATGGAAAATGGGAAGGCTGGAATACCGTTTATGAGACTATTTTAAAGATGGCTACGGAAGAGTAAGGTTCACATTTTAATTGTGATGCTGTTGGACTGTGATTAGCATAACGTAGTGATTCAGTGTTTCAGTAATCCTGTGATACTGTATCTCCATATCAACTAATCAACCGCTTAACCGATTAACTTGTCAACCGATCAACCGTTTCTCTACAACTGTTCAATCATCCCTTTAAAAATTCGGGTCATTTTTACCTCTGCTTTTGTAGCAACTTTTTGAACTTCTTCGTGAGTTACTTCAACAATTTTACCTGGAACTCCAAGGTCTGTTATAATTGACATTGCAAAACATGGAATTCCCATTTGACGAGCAATAATAGCCTCTGGAACAGTTGACATCCCAACAGTATCTGAGCCAATTATTCTAAAAAACTTATACTCTGCAGGAGTTTCAAAAGTTGGTCCAGTTGTAGCAGTATAAACTCCTTCTTGTACTTTTATTTCCAGTTTATCTGCTATTGCTTTTGCTTTGATAATAAGAGTTTTATCATAAATCTCACTCATGTCAGGGAAACGTGGTCCAAATTCAGATTCGTTTCTTCCAATTAGTGGATTTGGAACTAGACAAATATGGTCGTTAATTATCATTAAATCCCCAATCTCAAAATTAGGATTAACTCCACCGCTAGCGTTTGAAATGAAAAGAGTTTTAATTCCGAGATATTTCATTACTCTAACTGGAAAAACCACTTTAGACATTTCGTATCCCTCATAATAATGGAAACGTCCTTGCATAGCGACAACATTTTTGCCTCCAAGTTTTCCAAAAATCAGTTTCCCACTATGACCTTCAACTGTACTGACAGGGAAATTGGGGATGTCTTTGTATGAAATACTAATTTCAATTTCAATCTCTTTTACTAAGCCACCGAGACCAGTACCAAGGATTATTCCTACTTCAGGCTCTGATTTAATATGAGTTCTTATATAATTTACTGTATCTTTTATTGTTTCTAACATAACTAAATATTTGATTATCAAATTGTTGTCTATCGTCCTCACTACAAAGAAGTTTTACTTCAATAGGAATGCAATATACATATTTTTTAATATCCTCACTAAATAAAGTCATTGAATTTAATCTTATCGCATCTTTTTCAGTAACTAAGATGATTTTGTTATCCGACATTTTATTGAATTCTTTCTCAATATTTGAAATGTCTCGTTTATTAAAATTATGATGGTCAGGAAATCGAAGATGTTTTACGATCTTGCAATTCTCCTTTAGATAATCGACAAAGTTTTTACTTCTTGCAATACCCGAAAGTGCTAAAACATTGAGTTCTTTAAGTTTTTCTTTATTAATTATTTTATCACCTTCGCCATATATAGGAACAATATCAAGGTAATCAAAAGTTGAGAAAAAGAGATATTGAAACGGTCGAATATCAATTTCTTTGCTCAAGATACGACGTTCTATGGGTTTAAGATTGTTAGGACATTTACTGTAAATTATAATATCTGCTCGATAACTAGCCGAACGGGTTTCACGAAGCATTCCAAGTGGTAATAGATAGTCTTCGGCTATTGGATGATTGTAATTGTTTAACAAAATTTGAAGCCCTGGTTTTATTCTCCGGTGTTGAAAGGCATCATCAAGAATAATAAGATTCAAATCGGGATACATTTTTAAAAGTGTTTCAACTCCTTTTGTACGACTTTCGCTAACTGCAACTATAGAATCGGGGTATTTGCGTTTTATTTGTAGTGGCTCATCGCCAGATTCAAAGTGAGTGTCGTCGGTTTCAACTATCCTAAACCCTTTAGTTTTACGTTTGTACCCTCTACTTAAAACTGCCACAGAAAACTCCTTGCTAAGCATTTTTAACAAAAACTCGGTATGAGGAGTCTTTCCTGTTCCTCCTACGCTAAGGTTTCCAATTGATATTATAGGAATATTATATTGCTTTGATTTTAAGATATTATTTTCGTAGCAAAAATTCCGAATAGAAACGACCAAACCATATATGACTGAAAGAGGAAATAATAGTAGGCATCTTAATATCTTTAAGTTTTCTTTCATAATAGTTTCTTAAAAAGAAATTTAAAATTATATAAAAATTGCTCATTACCAAAATATTTATAATAATTATTCGTTTCTTAGTAAAATATTATACGTAATAACTTTGTTTTTATTAAAGTATAATGTAATTTTGTAAAAAGACATACTAATTTTTAAATGATTAAAAAATGACGGATTATTTAACGAAAGCACAACATTTTTTTGAAAAACATAGAAACATGGGAGCAGCTGTTCCAATGGCCAAATACATGAAAAATCAATTTTCATTTCTTGGAATCCCTGCTTCAAAAAGAAAAGATATCTTTAGAGTGTTTTTTAATACATTCCCAATACCAGATCTTGATACCTCGAAAATTATTGTTAAGGAATTGTTTAATTTGCCAGAAAGAGAATATCATTATTTTGCCATCCAATTGCTTACCAAGCATAAAAAAAGATGGGCGCCAACAGATATTATATATTTCGAGAGTCTGATACTTACTAACTCATGGTGGGATACTGTCGATCTTATTAGCAGTAGAATTATAGCTCCCTTCTTTAAAAAATACCCAAATCTTACTGGAGCAATGACTGATTCATGGAGTGCTTCTAAAAACATTTGGCTTAAACGAGTATCTATAATATTTCAGTTGTCATACAAAGAAAATACTAATACCGAGATACTTACTCGCCATATCCTCGATAATGCATCACATAGCGATTTCTTTATTCAAAAAGCGATTGGCTGGGCCTTACGCGAGTATTCAAAAACTGATTACAAATGGGTTTTGAATTTTGTTATCCAAAGTTCGGCATTAAAGCCGCTCAGCAAACGCGAAGCAATTAGATGGATTGATAATAAAGGACTGATAGAGTAAGGGGCTACTCATAAGAGTTTTGTCGCTTTGCATTAACCAATTAATTCTTATTATATGAAAAATGCAACAGTTTTTATTCTTTCTTTTGTCTTGACTTTCTCTATATCTAATCTTTTTGCTCAGGAATATGATTTTGATAAACATACTTATAAATTTATAAAAGCTTCGGATTATCAAAACGACCCCCGTTTAAATTATTATGATGTAGGATTTTACCATCCTGAACTTGAAATGACTAACACTTCAGTCGTAATATCGGGCAATGTTAAGATATTGTTGGATTTATTTGATGATTATAGTGAAGAACTTGTGTTTGAGTTAAAATCAAATATGACAGTTGATTCAGTTAAGATTAATGGTAATCTGCTTACTTATTCTCATAATGACGATATTATTGTAATTAATTATGTGCATTCTGATAATTTTAGCGAAAATTATCAGGTATTAGCTCAAATTTATTATCATGGAGAGCCTTTAGACGGTTTATTTAACGACAGCGAATACTACGAATCTCAATTATTTAGTTTTACTTATTCTCTAACCGAGCCATATTATGCCAAATATTGGTTTCCGTGTAAGCAAGTCTTGGCAGATAAAGCCGATTCATCGTATTTCTCAATTATCTTAAACGAAAATTTAAAAGCAGGCTCTAACGGATTGCTTGTAAATGAAGTGTCTGTCGGTAAAGGCAAAAAAAGAATGGATTGGCATTCATCTTATCCTATTGCGTATTATTTAATTTCTGTGGCAGTAGGAGATTATATGGATTATTCTTTTAATAGTGAAATTGAGGAGTATGGAGAAAATATTTTCGTACAAAATTTTATTCCAAATAATTCTGCTTATTTGGAAAGCATGTCGTGGTATATGCATCAAGTAAACGATATGTTAGATGTTTTATCGCATCTTTGGGGTTTATATCCTCATCATTCCGAAAAGTACGGGCATTGTATTGTACCCATTAATGGGGGAATGGAACACCAGACAATGACAAGTTTAGGCGATTTTAGTTTTCGTCTTGTTATACATGAACTTGCACATTCGTGGTTTGGTAATTATGTTACTTGTGCTAGCTGGCAAGACATCTGGATAAATGAAGGTTTTGCAAGCTATGGAGAATATCTCGGAGAGGAATTTATTCAACCCGAAGGAT
>JAQVOR010000049.1 GCA_028702535.1 Bacteroidales bacterium | reverse complement strand
GGCTTTTTATGCACCATTGCAAAAAACGGCCTTGCATAGAGTCGTCTCAAATTTAACAAAAATCTTAATCGAGCAACTCTTTCGTTAGCATCAGAAATTAATCGAGTTTCTTGATGGGGGGAATGAACGCTAACGGTAGTATATGTTTGATAAAATTTCACAATCTTCCCTAATACATATAATTCCAAATCCAAATAATGCTTATTTGTATATTTCTGTAAAAATACTAATTGTAAATCGAAATAAAAAGCAATTTGTAGAAAAATAATGAAATATTTATGAATATATTTAATAATAGAAGCATTTAAACCGCTATATATCGCATTTTACCCCAAAAACTCTTTAATCAATTTTACCTGCTTTTGTAGTGAAACTCTAATGTGCTTTATTTTGGTAATTTTATTTACCCCAATCAATGATATCCCTCCGCTTACTCGGTTGTAATCTGAGTTTTGTTAGTAATTTCAGAACTCCCAATCTATTCGCAAATCAGCAATCCCTAGATTTAAAGATTGGTCTTAAATTTGTGGTAGAATTTTGACTTTACATTGCCGACAAATAAATCAGATCTTATTTCTGCCACTAAATTGAGACAATGTAAACGTCTGTAAAGACCACAAAACCAAAACTGCAAAATTAGATTATTCTTCAAAAGCGGATGGTGGAAAGTCTAAAAACATACCAGCTAAAGCGGATAATGTAAACGTCAGTAAATAAATAAATAAACAAAAACTAAATAATTTATTAATTCTGAAAACTTTTCTTTCTTCCACTTGCTTTAGCATCTTTTTTTTAAATTATCAAATTCAAATGTCTAATATTAATTTGGTCCAAACCTAAATTAGAGTGTGTTTTGATAAAAATCTAAGCGGAAATTATACCGAACTTAGGTTTATAGGTTTAAAATCTAAGAAAGCTAATTACCAACAACTGTTAGGCAGCAGATACATTTACAAAAACTTGACATTTAGCATTTTTTATTCTTCAGAACTTAATACATTTGCAAAAAAAAATAAACTATTTAACGAATGCAAAATATACAGGCTTACATTGATTTATTAAAGGCAGAGGTTGTTCCAGCACTTGGTTGTACCGAGCCAATTGCCGTGGCATTAGCAGTAGCAAAGGCTCGTGAGGTGTTAGGCGAAGAGCCACAACAAGTAGAACTTTTGTTAAGCCCCAATATATTTAAAAATGGAATGGGAGTCGGTGTTCCTCTTACTGGTATTACTGGTCTGCCTATTGCAGCAGCCTTGGGTGCATTTTATGGAAAATCATCCGATTGCCTTGAAGTGCTGAAAGATGTTGATAATGAGACGGTTGGTAATGCGAAAGCATTTGTAAAAAAAGGAAAAGTGAGTATTGGCGTAAAGAAAGATTCTGAAAAACTTTATATTGAGGCTATTTGCTATGGAATTAACGGTAATACATCAAAAGCTATTATTACAACAAAGCACTCAAATATTTCACAAATTGAGTTTAATAATGAAGTGATAGAGTGTAGTTCTGAAATAAAAGTTGGTGAGAATGAAAATATTGGAAGTGTCAGCAAGGTAATTAGTCCGCTTTCGGTTAACAGTATTTTTAGCTTTGCAACTACCGTTCCGTATAGCCAAATTAAGTTTATTCACAAAACCGTTGAGTACAATTACGCCATCGCTCAAGAGGGCTTGTCAAAAGACTATGGTCTAATGGTTGGCAAAAAATTAAAAGAAATCATTGATAAGGGAATATTGTCTGATGATATTATGAATAGTGCCATGTCGCTTACCGCTGCTGCTAGCGATGCTCGAATGTCGGGTTCGGTTTTACCAGTTATGAGTAATTCGGGGAGTGGAAATCAAGGTTTAACAGCTACTTTGCCGATATATTCTGTTGCTCTACAATTAAAATCAGATGATGAGCAAATTGCCCGTGCACTTGTGTTGTCGCACTTAATAGCAATTCATATTAAACAATATTTAGGTCGTTTATCGGCTCTTTGCGGATGCGTTGTTGCTGCTACTGGTGCAGGTTGTGGCATTTCTTACCTAATGGGAGGAGGAGAAAAAGAAACTATTTACACAATTAAAAATATGATTGGTAACATAACTGGTATGATTTGCGATGGAGCAAAAGAAGGATGTTCGCTTAAAGTTAGTACAGGTGTTGGTGCTGCAATTCAATCAGCATTGCTTGCTATCGAAGGAGTGGTAATTTCGTCGAATGATGGGATTATTGAAGATGATGTAGAAAAAACAATACGAAATTTAGGCGAAGTAGGTGCGAAAGGTATGACTCAAACCGATGATTTGCTTTTACAGATTATGGTGTCGAAAAAATAGTGTCGAGCGAACGGCAAATTTTCTCAAAAGATTGTGTAGGAGCAAAGTGGACAATTTTGGAATGGATATTTTAAATCGACTTTTAACGAACTCACAATTTTAAAATTTATTATATTATTTGATTATACCAAATATAATCACAAAACACTGTATGCAATCCCTAATGAACTGTCGAAGTATCGAACTCTCAGATTCATATACTGACTTTAGTAACAGACTATATAGCAGAAAACTATATTTTAGTGTATTGCTAATCAGTACATTAGTTGCATTCTAAATGTTTTTATGAATTGTTCTACTATATTTATTTGTTTTCATGTTATTTTTATATATTTTTATCCTGTTAAATGTGTGGTTTTTCTATTATATTAGTTATTGTTATAGTTCTTGGGCATAGTGGGGATGAAGCGAAACTATCATAAATATGCATTTTAAATCTTTGCAATTTTATGATATATTAAAAATGTAAGCTATCAAGAGAAGAAAAAAACTTACATATAGGAACGGTACTTGTTATTTGTTTTTATGCGGAATTGAGCAATGCGGATATTAAGTTTTATAAGAATAATGCAAAACAAAGTTCAAAAAAAATGAAAAGGGGGAAGTTTAAAAATGATAGCTTATTGAAATGCTGAATTATATAAAGCTACATACGTTAGCAATCATTGAAAAAAAATCTAAATTCAATAAATATAAAATGAGTATTAACATTTAAATCTAAAAACTATGAGAAAAAAAACAGTTTATTTGATTCCATTATTATTAATAGGATTAATATTTATATTTGCAAATAGTTGTAATAAGGATGATGACATACCCGAATTGACAACGACAACAGTTTCTAATATAATATCAACTACGGCGATAAGTGGAGGAAATATTACCTCTGATGGTGGATCTGAGGTTAGTGTTCGTGGTGTGTGTTGGAGTACCGCACAAACACCAACAATAGCAGATAACAAAACAACAGACGGTACTGGTATAGGAGCATTTTCAAGTAACTTGAGTGGATTAAGTACAGGAACTAAATATTATGTACGTGCTTACGCTACTAATGTAAATGGAACTGGTTATGGTAGTGCTATATCTTTTACTACTAAATTATATGAAAGTGGAGGAGTGTTTACTGACTCTCGTGATAATAATGTTTACAAAACTGTAATAGTTGGAAACCAAGAATGGATGGCCGAAAACTTAAAATATTTGCCAAGCGTGATTGGTCCTAGTACAAGTTCACCTAGCATTTCATATTATTATGTATATGATTATGACGGAACTAATATTGTAGATGCCAAAGCCACAGCACATTATGATGCTTACGGCGTATTATACAACTGGCCAGCAGCAATGAATATGGCTGAAAGCAGCACAGCCAACCCTAGTGGTGTACAAGGCGTTTGTCCTTCAGGTTGGCATTTACCAAGCGATGCAGAGTGGACAGAATTAACCAAATATTTGGATGGCGAAGAGGTCGCAGGGGATAAATTGAAAGAAACTGGCACAACGCACTGGAATAGCCCAAATGAAAATGCAACAAACGAAACTGGCTTCACAGCTCTTCCAGGTGGATATCGTGCCAATAGTGGAACATTCCTACATATTGGACAATTCGGCCACTGGTGGGGTGCGACAGAAGCCAATGCCAATGATGCCTGGAGCCGCTTTATTAACTACAATAGCAGTAGTGTGGACAGCTACTACGGTAGCCAAGAAGTAGCATATTCTGTTCGTTGTATAAAAGACTAAGTTTTGCGAATGGTCAATATAAAGCCAATCACTATCAGTTTTTTTTAATGATACAGTTTGAATTTTTACATAAATTTATCAAAAAAAAATTATTATTATTAAAATTTCTTTATTCATATCATTCATTAAAACTCAACTAAAATGAAACCAATAATGACAGTAATATTGATAATAATGCTGCCGTCAATAATGCTGTCTGCTACCCTTACTGTTACAAACACAAACGATGTTGGGGCTGGTTCTTTACGACAAGCAATTACAGATGCTAATAGCCTATTTGGACCAGATATAATTACATTCGATATTCCGACATCAGATCCTAATTACAATTCAAGC
The DNA here is from genome assembly GCA_028702535.1 of Bacteroidales bacterium. Lineage (GTDB taxonomy): Bacteria > Bacteroidota > Bacteroidia > Bacteroidales > ML635J-15 > Bact-19. Next base: position 17,821 of record JAQVOR010000049.1, on the reverse strand, counting down.
ACAGGAGTTTGGACAATTGCTCCACTTAGTGATTTACCTATGATTACAGGTGGTTATACTACAATTGATGCAAGCACTCAAACAACAAATCAGGGAAATACCAACGCTTTTGGTCCCGAAATATCTTTTGACGGAAGCAATACTTTAACTTACGCTTTCCGAATTGTTTCCCCAAACAATACTGTGAAAGGTTTTATTTTCGGGAACTGCGATTTTGCAATTCAAATATTTGGTACTGCCGCAACGGGTAATATTATTACTCAAAACTATATTGGAACTGATGCAACAGGAACAATTCCGTTTAGTAATAACCACGGTATTGGTATTTCGGGCAATGCTTCTGATATAGAAATCATAGATAATACTATTTCGGGTAATACCATAGCTGGAATTGCATTCTCTCCTGCTAATAATATTACTATTACTGGGAATAAAATTGGAACAGATGTGTCAGGAATGTTCTCAATACCTAATTCTACAGGTATTATTCTCGATAATTCTCATAATTGTACAATTGGAGGAACAACTTATTCCGTAAGAAATATTATTTCGGGAAACTCTAACGGAGGTATTTTAATTACTGGAAGTGAATCAATAGGGAATAATATTTTTGGAAATTTTATTGGAACAAATATCAATGGAACCGATACCATACCAAATGGAAACGGAGTAATGCTTGTGAACGCTGCAAACAATATCGTTGGCGGATTAACTGTATCGCACAGGAATATTATTTCTGGGAACATACAATGTGGAATTTTACTTAACGGAACAGGAACAAATAACAATACAATTATTGGAAATTATATTGGAACCGACAGTTTGGGAACCAATCCTTTGAGTAATCTTTACGGTGTTATTATTAAAGCGGATGCCGACAATAACATAGTTGGTGGAAGTAATGCCAATGCACGAAATGTGATTTCTGCAAATTGGGAAATTGGTGTTTATATTGAAGCATCTGACAGCAATACTGTATCAGGAAATTATATCGGGACAGATTTTACAGGAACTACTACATTTTATATTGGCGGAGATACGCTAATACAGGCAAATGGCGTTGAAATAAATACTTTTTCAAAATATAATCTCATCGGAGGAAGTACACCTGAAGAACGCAATATCATTTCTGGAAATAGAGTTTATGGTGCTATATATTACGGTCAGGTTTCTAAAAATAATATAGCAGGAAATTATATTGGAACAGATGTTACCGGAACGTATGCAATTCCTAATGCGACTGGGATATGTGTTGATGACGCTTCTAATAATAATACAATGGAAAACAATTTGTTATCTGGAAATATCAGCTACGGATTGTTTATTGTAACTACTGGAAGCAATAATAATATTTTCAGAGGAAATTTATTAGGAACTAATGCAACGGGAACAGATACAATACCCAATGATGTAGGATTGCTAATAGCGGGTGGAGCAAAATATAATATTATTGGAGGATATAATTCTTTGGACAGAAATATTTTTTCAGGTAACCGATATGGTGGAATAGAACTGACTGATAACGGAACTGACTATAATGAAATTATTGGAAATTTTATTGGTACAGATTTTAGCGGTAATGCTCCTTTAGCCAATCAATTAGGTATTGGTATTGCAAGTTTATCTACAGGTACAAAAATTGAAAACAATGTCATTTCTGGGAACAAAACATTTGGACTTATACTAACTGATAATACAAATAGTAATACAGTAGTCGGAAATCTAATAGGCTTGGGAATAGATGGAATTACTGAACTTGGAAACGGAGCCAGTGGAATTGCGTTAACTAATGGAGCAAAAAATAATATTATCGGGAGTGTTAGCAATGGAAACACAATTGCATACAATGATTCGGCTGGAATTGTTATTGTTGATAATACAACTATTAACAACAAAATATCTGCAAATTTTATTTTTAACAACAATTTTCTTGGAATAGATATTTTCCCCGCTGGCGTAAATGCAAATGATGTAGGCGATACTGACAACGGACCAAATAATATGATGAATTTTCCAGTAATTATAACTTCTGGATATGATTTAGGTACCGGAAACACTTTTATTACAGGCATTTTAGATACACAAAATCCGCAAAACTCCACAGTAGAAATTTTTAAAGCAGAACCAGATTTGTTTTTTAATCATGGAGAAGGAAAAATATATCTTGGTAGCACCACTCCTGATGCCTCTGGTAACTGGTCAATTATGGTAACTGGTTTAGTTGATGGAGATGAAATTACCACTACTGCTACCGACCAAAATGATAATACTTCTGAATTCTCATCAAACAAAGAAACAATAGTTGGAATTGACAAAGCAAATCTTTCATTACTGAGAGCCTCTTTGTTTCCAAACCCTACAAATAATTCTACAGTAATTTTTTATGATTTACAAAAGCCATCTTATGTCGAAATAGTTGTTTTAGATTATCAATGTAAAAAAGTTTTAACTGTTTATAAAGGGAATCAAAATAAGGGCGAACAAAATATTAAGTTGCAACTTGATGAGAGCTTGTTTCCTTCTGGAATTTATTTTGTCAGGATAAATATTGATTATATAAATCAAACTGTATTAAAATTAAATCTTATAAAATAAATAATTGTGAGAAAATCAAAATTAAAGTTTCTTATTTTAATTGGACTTCTGAATATTTCGATAATTTTAAATGCGACTACATTTACAGTAATCAACACCAATGATTTTGGTAATGGCTCGCTACGAAATGCCTTACAAATGCTTGTTTTATCACCAGGTCCGCATACCATAAATTTTAATATTCCTCTTAGCGACCCAAACTACAATTCCAGTTTGGGAATATGGGTAATTTCTCCATTATCCACTTTTGATTATATTATTACAAGCAATATAACCATCGATGGCACATCGCAAACAGCAAATCAGGGAGACACCAATCCTTTTGGACCAGAAATTTATTTAAATGGAAATAATAATTCTATCAATTTTTGTTTTAGCATAATAAATGCTTCAGGCACTGTGATTAAAGGATTTACTATAAGTAATTTTATGTATGGAATTCAAATCTATGGAACTTCATCAGTTAACAGTATCATTACAGGAAATTACATTGGAACTAATGCAACCGCTACCGATACAGCAGGTAATTACATTGGAATAGAAATAATTGCAGGAGCTAATTATACTACTATCGGTGGAACTTCTATAGCTGAAAGAAATATTATTTCAGGAAATGAGCATATAGGTATTCGTTTGCTTGACGTAAGCCACTGTACTGTTATTGGCAACTATGTTGGTGTTGACAGAACTGGTACAAATGCACTTAGAAATTATGATGGTATAAGTTTAGAAAGTGCAGCAAAATTTAATACTATCGGCGGAACTAATGCCAACGAAAGAAATATTGTATCGGGCAATGTAGCCTATGGAATTCCTGTTTTTGGTGCAGGAGCTGAAGGCAATATTATTATTGGTAATTACATTGGGACAGACATTACAGGAACAATTGCAATTCCTAATACTTATGGAGTTTTATTTGATGATGGTTCCTATGGAAATATTCTTGGTGGAAGCTCTACTTCTGAAAGAAATATCATTTCTGGCAATTCTGCCTATGGGGTTTTTATTTACAATATGGGAACAAATTCGAATATTGTAAAAAACAATTATATTGGTACAAATGCAGAGGGTACTGCCGCCATACCAAATGCAGTTGGAGTTGTAGTAGATGGTGCCGCATTTAAGCATAAAATAGATAATAACATTATTTCAGGTAATCTTCAACAAGGCATTTATATTAATATTACTGGTTCTGACAGTACATTAATAACAAAAAATAAAATTGGTGTTAATATAGATAATAACCCATTAGGCAACGGAAGTGATGGCATTCGCATTTCGCAGGGTCCACGATATTCAATAATTGGAGGTTCCGTTGCTGATGCAAATATTATTGCACATAATGAAGGTAATGGCGTTTATATTATGTTTCCAGATGACGATTTTCATCTAATTTCTTATAATTCGATTTACAGTAATGGCGGACTTGGAATTGACCTCTTTCCACCAGGGGTAAATGCTAACGATATTGGAGATTTAGATACTGGTCCCAACGAAGGAATGAATTATCCTGAAATTGATACCGTTATTTTTATTTCAGAACTTAATAAAACTATCATATCTGGATTTTTGGATACTCAAAACCCAGAACTTTGCACAATACAAATTTTTAAAGCAATTCCCGACCCAAGTGGTCATGGGCAAGGCAGTGAATATCTGTCCACTACTATGCCTGATGTTCAAGGCAATTGGAATGATACACTTTTTGGACTTACTGCTTCTGATTTTCTAACTTGCATTGCAATTGACCAAAACAATAACACTTCCGAATTTTCAATAACCAGAAACACAACAACAATAGTAGCAATTAATGATTATCAAAAGGACAAAAACATCAAAATTTATCCCAATCCTTTTACTGGAAAATTCGTTATTGAAACTATAATGATGGACGATGCTATAATTGAAATTTTCAATATTGCAGGAGAAAAAGTATTTCAATCAAAAATTTTAAATCCACAATTTGAAATAAACCTAAATGTAGCTCGTGGAATATATTTTTATCAGATAAAAGACAAGCAACAATTTATTTCATCTGGAAAACTTATATTGCAATAACTACATCACAAAAACAAAAGAGTAGGTTAGGGGTTGTCAAATAATAGAGTATGCAGAATTGATGAAGCTATTTTGTTGTTTTCGAGGTGCAAAATTTAGCTAGTATCTTACTCAATTCGATAAATACTGCAAACCGAATAACAGATTTCTCTCTTTCCACACCCAGTTTGCCCTCTAAATGCTCCGCTCGCTTTGCTCGGTTACAATCCGAGTGTTGCTCCAATCCGAGTGTTGCTATAATGTAAGAAATGAAAAATAATTTTGTTCTTACTTCTATTGTTCAAATGCGATGCGTTGAGCGAAGTCGAAGCGTTCAAATGTTCTAATGCGATGCACTGAGCGAAGCCGAGGTTTTCTGGCTCACAGATTTTTTTTCCTTTTTGCGGGCAACTTTTCCCTTTTCCCTCTTCACACTTCGATAAAAACTCAGTGCAGCGCTCTTCACTTTTTCCTTTGTGTCCTTCGTGCTTCCTTTGTGTTCCTTGTGTTTAAGTTTTTTTTTTTCATAAAAACACTTTATTCCAATCCACTCAAAACCGTCGGAACCGAATACCGACCACCAACTTACTGATTACCGATTGCAGAATCACTGCATCACATTTTTTTCTACGAAATCTGCGGGCAACTTTTCCCCCAACACAATTAAATTTCCTATTCCCATCAAACTAATGTACATTTGCATTTTTAAAATAATCTCACATAAATACCCAAAATGACAAAAATAGACAAGATAAATTCAATAGTAAATGAACTAAAAGAATCATTTAATAATAACACATTTGTAAAGATTTCACTTGCCAACTACAAAGGCTCTGAACCAGATTTAAAAAAGCTTTTTACAAAGAAAATCCGAATTAAAGATGAAGAAAAACTTAGCTTTACATATCGATATAAAACTCGAGATATAGTAAAGAATTATTCTTTTAACGAAGGACTCGAAATTATTGCAAATTATCTCCAAACAGGTTTTAATGCCGCAACTTTGTTTACAATAAAAGCTGATTTTATTTATGAAAATTTTAATGATAAAAAGTTCGTTTTTCGGCAAAGTAAAGCAAGTATTACAAAGCTACCTTCGTTAGAACATGATAGAAAGAAGGAAAGAAAAATAACTGTATCAGATGATAAAAAATATTTATATTTACTTGATATTACTGATGCAAATGGTAAGGTTTTAGCAAAATCCCAGAATAAATACAAACAGTTAAACCATTATATAGAAATTTTGAGTTCAATGTTAAGCAATTTAAAAACTGATTCGGGTTTAAAAATTGTTGACATGGGTTCTGGTAAAGGATATTTAACTTTTGCATTGTATGATTATTTAACAAATCAATTAAAGCTTAAGGCTGATATTACTGGCGTTGAGTTTAGACCAGAACTCGTAGAACTTTGTAATAAAATAGCAATAGAGTCGGGGTATTCAAACCTTAACTTTGTTGAAGGCGAAATACAAAACTTTGCTATCGAAAAAACACATATAATTATTGCTTTACATGCCTGCGATACTGCAACTGATGATGCAATAGCAAAAGGGATTAATACTAATGCACAACTAATAGTAACCGCTCCTTGTTGTCAGCATCAAATTAGAAAGCAAATGGAACAGACAAATGCTGAGAACCTTTTAAGTCCCATAATTAAACATGGTATTTTTCTCGAACGCCAAGCAGAATTATTAACAGACGGTATAAGAGCATTAGTTCTCGAATATTTCGGCTATAAAACAAAGGTAGTCGAATTTATTGCAGATGCACATACACACAAAAATGTGATGATAATTGCCGAAAAATCAAACCAAAAAGTAGATAAAGTAAATATCTTAAAGCAAATAAATAAATTAAAAACAGAATTTGGTATCTCGTTTTTTGAATTGGAAAAGATGCTAAAGTAATATTGATTTTATAATGCAAGCAATGATTATTGAATCACAGAATCACTGAATCACAGTATCACAAAAAAAACGGTTCTCGGTTCTCGGTTCTCGGTTTGAATCACAGAATCACCGTATCACCGCATCACACAAAAAACGGTTCTCGGTATTCGGTTCCGATGGATGAATCACAGTATCACAGAATCACAGTATCACAGAATCACAGAATCACAGTATCACAGAATCACAGAATCACAGTATCACAGAATCACAGCAAATTACTGTTAAATAGCATATCCAAATACTTTTTAAATCCAATTTATATTTTTACTTTTGTATTGTCTAATGAGAGCGAAAGTCGGTCTTAAAAGACATGAATTTAATTTTAATTATCTGACCTAAAGAGACATCTGATGGAAAAGAGAATTGGCGCAGCAATAATACTGATACAGGAAAAAACTTCTATTCCCGAACTTAATGCGATTTTAAACGTCCATAGTGATATAATAATTGCTAGACAAGGACTTCCGTTAAGCGATCGAAATCTCAACATTATTTCTTTAGTACTTGAAGGTACCACCAACGACATCAGTAGCCTTACTGGGAAAATAGGTAAGTTAAAACACATTCAAGTAAAATCAGTATTAACAAAAACAAAAGATGAAAATGGCAACAAAACAAATTTGGGCTGAGCAAGTCATTAAACAAGATGAAATCGACAAGTATCTAGTTAATGGCAAAGATTTTATTGACGAACAAGAAATACTTCGTCAGCTAGAAGAGAATAAAAATCCCGATAAACAAAGAATTCGTGATATAATGCAGAAGTCGCTCGCAATTGAACGCCTTAATCCTGATGAAGTTGCTGCATTATTAGCTGTAGAAGATGAAGATTTATTGCAGGAAATGTATGCTACTGCCCTCGAAGTTAAGCGGAAAGTTTATGATAATCGGATTGTCTTTTTTGCACCTTTATATTGTTCGAACTTATGTGTTAACTCATGTTTATATTGTGGGTTTAGAAAAGAAAATTCGGAAGAAAAACGTCGTATCTTAACAATGGACGAAATTCGTGAAGAAACACGAATTATTACCAGAGAAGGTCATAAGCGTATGATTATCGTTTTTGGCGAACATCAACGTAGCGATGCCGATTATATGGTAGAATCTATTAAAGCAGCGTATTCTGTGGAAGAAAAATCTCCTAAAGGACCAGGTTATGGTAATATTCGCAGAATAAATGTAAATGCAGCTCCAATGGAAACCTCTGAGCTTAAAAAACTTTGGGAAGCTGGCATTGGTACATATCAAGTATTCCAAGAAACTTACCATAAACCCACATATAAAATTGTTCATCCATCTGGACCAAAATCAAATTATCAATGGCGTCTTTACGCTCTCCATCGTGCTATGGATGCAGGAATTGATGATGTTGCAACTGGGGCACTTTTTGGAGTTTATGATTGGAAATTTGAAGTAATGGGATTACTTTATCATGCAATGGATCTTGAACGTCAGTTTGATATCGGACCACATACTATTTCATTTCCACGTTTAACGCCAGCAAGCGGGTCGCAATTAAGTACAGGTTCAAAATATTTGGTTAGTGATCAGCACATGAAAAAAATAGTCGCTATTTTACGCTTGTCTGTCCCTTATACAGGACTAATTTGTACTGTTCGAGAAAAACCTGAAACGCATACAGCTCTTATGACTATTGGTTGCACACAAACCGATGCTTCTAGTAATATTGGAATTGGCGGTTATACCGATGCTTTAAAAGCAAAAGCTCTTTCACAAGCTGAGGGAATAAAGCAAATTAAAAACAAACAACAATTCATCCTAAACGATACAAGAAGTCTTGATGAAATGATTAGAGAAATGGCTAAGCTTGGAATGATTTCATCATTTTGCACAGCAGGATATCGTTGCGGTCGTACGGGAGATAAAATTATGGACTTGCTAAAATCTTGCAAAGAGGGTAAATTCTGTAAATTAAATGCAGTTCTTACTTATAGAGAATTTCTCGACGATTACGCATCTGACGAAACTCGGGAAATCGGTTTCCCACTTATTGATAAAGAATTAGCAGAAATTAAAGAAATGCCTTTTTATAAAAAAGGTAAATTATATGATAATTTCTTGAAAAAATATGACCAAATTAGTAATGGAGAACGCGATATTTACATCTAAAGATATATTGGAAATCTCTAATCAGTTTTCTAATATAAACGAACGTCTAAATGCTATTGCTGATAGACTGAAAGAAACTACTGGAATTAGTCTTTATTTTTGCGAAATAATAGGGTCTCGTTGGTCATTTTGTGCTGGCGATATGACGCTAGATATTCCGGAACATAGAATTAAAATTTCTGAGAAATACGGAATTATGACAGGAGAAATAAGTATGCCAGAAAACCAATGGACAAAAATTCTTAATTCTTTAAAAGAATTTGTAAAAAAGTAAACGTTAAAATTATACAATAAACTTGCTCTTTACTCGCTCGGATTTGCAAATCCGAGCGTTTTGCTTGTTGATTAATTAATATTTTTTAGGCTTCTTTGTTGCTTTTATTTACGAGTTACTAACAAGCCGAGGTGCGATACCATAAATATTGATTTGATAATATAAAATTTATAGATACTTTTGGAGTGTTTTAAATTTTTGTTTATGACTAAAGATACTGCAATAAAACTTTTTAATGATAAGCAGATTCGTACTCATTGGGATAATGAGCAAGAAAAATGGTTTTTTTCAATCGTTGATGTGGTCGGAGTTCTTAGCGAAAGCGTTAATCCGCAATCTTATTGGGGAAGCTAAAACAACGATTAAAAATGGAAGGGAATGAAACCGTGACGAATTGTCACGGTTTGAAAATGATGGCTGCTGATGGGAAAATGAGATTAACTGATATTGCAGATACTGAACTGCTTTTTCGATTGATTCAAAGTGTACCATCACCAAAAGCTGAACCATTTAAAATTTGGCTTGCTCGGGTAGGTAGTGAACGTATTGATGAGATTGAAGATCCAGAAATTGGTATTGACAGATTAATGGAAACATATCTGCGTAAGGGCTATAGTAAAGAATGGATAAATCAAAGACTCAAAAGTATTGAAGTTCGAAAGGATCTTACAGATGAATGGGAAAATAGAGGAGTTCAAAAAGGACAAGAATATGCAATACTTACAGATGAAATTACTAAGGCTTGGAGTGGATATTCAACAAAACATTATAAAAATCTTAAAGAGTTAAAAAAAGCGAATTTGCGAGATCATATGACAAATCTTGAATTGGTTTTAAATATGCTTGCAGAAGCTACAACTACAGAAATTTCAAAAGAAAAACACCCAAAATCATTTGCGGATAACAAACGAATTGCAAAATAAGGAGGAACAATTGCAGGAAATACAAGACGTGAAATTGAAGAAAAAACTGGAAAAGAAGTTGTAACTAGTCAAAATGCGAAACAATTGGATAAAAAACCTCCTTCAAAGCTCGATAAAGAATAAATAATATTTGTAATTGAAGAAAAACGACCAGTTGGCTTTAGTGCAAAACTTAAAAACAAAATCATAAAATTTGGCGGTGTGCAACTTTGAAAAGAGTTTTTTTCAACTCCTTTTTTGCACTCCACATAGTTGCACCCAATCTGTAGCACAAATTTGCAAACTCTTCAATTTTTCTTTTTAACTCCCAATTCCGTACTCTGGACTCTGGACTCCCGAAGGGTAGTTTTCTCCAAACTCTTCAATTTTCCTTTTAGCTCTACACTCCGCACTTTAGTTCACTCCGAACTTTATATTTATCAGAGATTCAGCCTGTTAATGTTTTATTAGTATTTATACCTATAAAAAATAGTATTATAGCTAATTAGTAAGTGCGTGTCTTTTTGTTCTTTTGCAATCTAAATTAATTTTAGATGACGAAAAACAAAAAAAAAATTAAAGAGTCAGTAGAAGTTAGGGAAAGACCTATAAAAAGTATCTTAAAAACCATAACATGGCGTATTATTGCTTCTACAACAACTTTTTTATTGGCATATTGGTTTTTTCAAGATGACCCACAAGCGACTGAAAAAGCAACTGGTGTAGCCTTAGCCGAAGCGGCGATAAAAATGGTACTTTACTTCTTTCACGAAAGAGCTTGGAATGTCGTACGATGGGGGAAAATGCGTGTGTATGTGAGACATTATAACATGATTCGTCGTCGAGTTGTAAGAAAAATGTTAATTTCGCTGAATTCTTCAGTTGATTAAAGATAAAATATGAATAAAACTGAACTTTTAAATAAAATAAAAAAATTAGAACTGGTTGAGAAAATTAGATTTATTGCAAATGCCTTTCCAAATAAAGTTGTGTTTACAACAAGTTTTGGGGTTGAAGATCAGGTAATTACTGATATGATATTTGATAATAATATTAATGTCAATGTCGTTAGTCTTGATACTGGTCGCCTTTTTGAAGAAACTTATAAAGTCTTTAACTCAAGTTTAGAAAAATACAATAAAAGAATAAAGGTTTATTATCCTCAAACAGAGGCACTTGAAAAACTTATTTCTGAAAAAGGACCTCTTAGTTTTTATGAATCTATCGAAAACCGTAAAGAATGTTGTAATATCCGCAAAGTTGAACCTTTAAAACGTGCTTTAGCCGGAATGGAGTGTTGGATTACTGGAATTAGAGCAGAGCAATCTTCAGGACGAACACAAATGGAAATGATTGCAGATGATAAAGCTTATAATTTGCTTAAAATGAATCCGCTTTTTGATTGGTCTTTGGATGATGTAATGAAATATTTAAAAGAAAAAAATGTTCCTTATAACAGTTTGCATCACAAAGGGTTTGTTAGCGTTGGATGCGAGCCATGCACACGAGCGGTTAAACCTGGCGAGAATTTTAGAGCTGGTAGATGGTGGTGGGAAAACAATTCAGGAAAAGAATGTGGATTACATACAAATGGGAAATAATTTATAAAAAATATTAAATAATGAGTGATTTTAAAATTAACACAAATCATTTAAAACTGTTAGAAGACGAAGCAATTTTTATAATGCGTGAAATTGCAGCACAGTTTGAAAAACCCGCTTTATTATTTTCGGGTGGAAAAGATTCTATAGTTTTGGTACATCTTGCACGCAAGGCGTTTTGGCCAGCAAAAATACCTTTCCCATTAATGCACATAGATACTGGACATAATTTTGACGAAACAATTGAATTTCGCGATAATCTGGCTAAAGAATTTGGCTGTGAGTTAATTGTAAAATATGTGCAAGATTCAATTAATCAAGGAAAAGCTATTGAGGAAAAAGGAGTAAACGCAAGTCGAAACAAACTCCAAACAGTAACGCTTCTTGATGCAATTGAAGACGAGAAACTCGATTGTGCAATTGGTGGTGGCAGACGTGATGAAGAAAAAGCACGTGCAAAAGAGCGTTTCTTTTCACACCGTGATGACTTTGGACAATGGGATCCTAAAAACCAGCGACCCGAATTATGGAATATTTTTAATGGACGAAAAAATATGGGCGAACATTTTAGAGCTTTCCCAATAAGTAATTGGACAGAACTTGATGTGTGGCAATATATTATGTACGAAAAGATTAAACTTCCAAGTTTGTATTATACACATAAACGTAAAGTTTTTGAACGTGATGGAACTTGGTTGGCTTGGGCTCCTTTTATGGAATTAAAACCTACCGAAACAGTTCAAAACCTTGATGTTAGATGTCGAACAATTGGTGATATAACTTGTACAGGAGTTACGCTTTCCACTGCAAATACTCTTGATGAGATTGTTGCTGAAATTGCCGCATCCAGAATTACAGAAAGAGGTGGGCGTGCTGATGACAAGAGGAGCGAGGCCGCTATGGAAGACCGAAAAAAAGAAGGGTACTTCTAAAATATGCAATTGCTGAGAATTATTGCGCTTAAAGCTTTAGTTGTTAGTACAATAAAAAAGTAAAATAGATTTGTGTTTAAAGAAAAGAAAAAAATGGAAAATATTAAACCTGAAATAGGATTATTAAGATTTACAACTGCTGGTAGTGTTGATGATGGTAAAAGTACACTTATAGGAAGATTATTATACGATAGTAAATCAATTTTTGAAGACCAACTGGATAATATTACAGAAACATCAAAAAGAAAAGGAAACGACGAGGTCGATCTTTCTCTTTTAACTGATGGCTTGCGTGCCGAAAGAGAACAAGGAATTACCATAGATGTCGCTTATAGATATTTTTCTACGCCTAATCGCAAATTTATTATTGCTGATACCCCTGGACATATCCAATACACACGAAATATGGTTACAGGAGCATCTACTGCCGATGTTGCCGTAATTCTTATTGATGCTCGTAATGGTGTAATTGAACAGTCTATAAGGCATACTTTTATTGCTTCCTTGCTTGATATGAAACATATTATTTTTTGTGTCAATAAAATGGACTTAGTAGATTTTTCGCAAGCACGTTTTGATGAAATAAATAAAGAGATAAGGGAATTGTTAGAAAAAGTTGGAGCAAAAAATATTCATATTATTCCTATTAGTGCAAAATTTGGCGATAATGTTGTTGATAAATCCGAAAATCTAAAATGGTTTAATGGTAGCACGCTTCTAAATTTGTTGGAAACTGTAAGAATTGCAGACGATTATAATAGCAAATATGCACGTTTCCCTGTTCAATATGTAATTAGACCACAATCTGATGATTATCACGACTTTAGAGGTTATGCTGGTCGTCTTGCAGGTGGAAAAATATTTGTTGGCGATAAAATTACTGTGTTGCCTTCGATGCTTACAAGCAAAATCAAAAGTATAGAGGACTTTGGAAACGAGCGTTACGATGCTAAATCTGGTGATTCGATTACTATTTGTCTCGAAGATGACATAGATATTTCACGTGGTAATATGATTGTGCCATCAGAAAATTTGCCCGATCTTGCAAAAGAATTTAATGTTATGCTTTGCTGGTTTAACGAAAAACCTCTGCAGATAAAAAGTAAATATATTCTTCGCCATTCAACAAACGAAGTTAAAAGTATCTTATCTGAGGTAAATACAAAGCTCAATATTAATACTCTTGAAGAGGACACCGACAAGAAAGAAATTAAAATGAACGATATTGCTAATGTTACGATTAAGGTCGCATCACCAATATTTATTGATGACTATAAGTTAAATCATGTTTCAGGTAGTATTATTTTAATTGATGAAGCTACTAACGAAACTGTTGCTGCCGGAATGGTTGTGAAATAGAAAAACCTGTTTTATGCTATTTGTGGTAGAACCCAAAAAATAGGCGGACGATTATAATAACGCTGCTATCGAATATTCGTTTTGTCGTTGGTCTTTTACTGTCATTTGTGTAAGCGAAAACAATAATTTTAATGGGGTATTTCGTGATAATATTTGGTGTTAGACAGAATATTGAAATAAATGATACAAAATTACCTATTAATTGAAAAATAATCATAATTTTGCAAATATAATTTGTAAAAATTTATAATAATGGACGAAGACTCGTGTCATAGTAAATTAAAAGTGTTCAAACCTCTGTAAGGGATTTTGTGTTTCCTTACAGATAAAAAGTAAGGAGGCTAAATATGATTGAAACCAAAATCAATTTTCATGATCTTATTAAAAATAAGGAGTGGAAAATATTAAGAAACTCTCTAAATGAATTAGATGTTGTTGAATTAGCAAATCTTACTGAGGAAGCGTCTGACGCTGAGGTAATTATTTTGTTTAGACTTTTAAATCGTCAATTATCTAAAGAAGTTTTTCAACTTCTTACTTTCTCAAAACAAGAATTAATTATTCAAGGATTAGTCCAAAATGGGCGAAAGCTTTCGAATTTAATTAATGATATTGAGCCTGATGATAGAACCGCTTTTTTTGAAAACCTGCCTGACAAAATTTCGCAACAATTAATTCAACTGCTTACACCAAAAGAACGAAAAATTGCAATTCAGCTTTTAGGTTATCCCGAAGATAGTATTGGGCGTTTGATGACACCTGAGTATATCGCTGTTAAGCCTACTTATACAATTGAGCAAACATTTGCACATATTAGAAAATTTGGACAAGATTCTGAAACGCTAAATGTTATATATGTTATAGATAATGAATTCAAATTAATTGACGATATTAAAATTAAAGAAATTCTGCTCGCCTTACCACAACAGACAATCGAAGAGCTAATGGATAATCAATTTGTTGCTCTAAATGCAATTGATGATCAGGAGACTGCGGTTAAAAAATTTAGAGATTATGATAGAGTCGCTTTGCCAGTTATTAGTGAAGATGGAATACTAATAGGTATTATAACTGTGGATGATATAATGGACGTGGAAGAAGAAGAAGCTACCGAAGATTTTCATAAATTTGGTTCGTTTCACTCTGCCGTAGCTAATCCTTTAAAGGCAAGAGTTTTTAATTTATATAAGAATAGGATATTTTGGTTGCTGGCATTAGTTTTTATGAATATTTTCTCTGGAGCTGCAATTTCAAGTTTCGAAAATGTTATTCAATCAGCAATATCGTTGATTTTCTTTTTGCCACTTTTAATTGATAGTGGTGGAAATGCTGGTGCTCAATCAGCTACCCTAATGATTCGCTCTTTAGCTATTGGCGATGTGAAAATTTCTGATTGGTACAAGTTAATTGTGAAAGAGTTGCTGGTTTCATTGTTATTAGGTGTTACAATGGCTGCGGCTGTCGCAATTATTGCTGGGTTTAGATCTCCAGAGATAGTGTTGATTGTTTCTTTATCTATGGTCTTAACAGTAATGACAGGTAGTTTGTTAGGATTGCTTTTACCATTTATCTTTACAAAAATGAAAATTGACCCAGCAACGGCAAGTGCTCCTTTAATAACATCTATAGCTGATATTTCTGGAGTATTAATTTATTTTACAATTGCAACTAAGTTCTTAGGCCTTTGATGAAAAATATTGACAATTTTAAATAATACTGATTACAACCTTCTCTTTTTGCTTTTATTTGTAAATTATCTTTTATTGTAAGTGTAATGAAAATTGTTGATTTCTTGGCATTAAAATTACTTATATTTGCAAAAAAATATTGTTATGAAATATTTATCCATATTTATAATCTCTATTCTTTTGATCTCATGTCAAACTAAAGAGAAAATAGAATACCGCTTTTACGAAGGTCCGATACAAGGAACAACATTCCATATTACTTATGAATGGCATACCGATTTGTCAGAGCAAATAGACAGTCTCTTACAGGCATTCAATAAGTCTCTTTCAAATTTTGACCCCAATTCTCAAATTTCAAAAATCAATAAAAACGAAACTAACGAACTCGATGCTCTTACTTTTGAAATGTTGGAAACTGCACGTATGGTTTATGAAAAAACAAATGGTGCATTTGATATAACTGTCGCTCCAATAGTTAACGCTTGGGGATTTGGCTGGACAGGAAAATCCGAAAATATAATCCCTGACAGCCTGACAATCGATTCTCTTTTGCAGTTTGTGGGTATGAATAAAATTAAAATTCAAAATTCTAAAATAATTAAGAATAATCCAAATATTATGATTGTTACAAATGCTATTGCCAAGGGACTTTCGGTTGATTATGTTTCAGATTATTTGTTTAAATTAGGATTGGGAAATTTTCTTGTCGAAATAGGAGGGGAGATATACTGTTTTGGCGAAAATAAAAATGGTGAATCTTGGCGAATCGGCATTGATAAACCAATCCAAGGAAGTGGTGAATACAATCGTGAAAATCAGATTATTATCAATCTTTCAGGCAAAGCTATTGCTACCAGCGGTAATTATCGCAGATATATTGAATCGGGTAAAGAAAAGTTTGGACATTCGATTGATCCTCGAACAGGACACTCCGCATTAAATTCAGTTTTAAGCGTTTCGGTAATTGGTAACAATTGTATGGAATGTGATGCTTTTGCAACTGGATTTATGGTGGAGGGATTAGAAAAATCAATTCAAATTACTGAAAGTATCGATAATATTGAAGCCTATTTTATCTACCTTGATAAAGACAATGAGGTAAAATCTATCTGGTCAAGTGGTTTCGAAAAGCATTTTTGCAAATAATCTTACAATAAAGTAATTGTTAAAAGTTAAGGTACTAAGATTTATCGCTTTTTTATGCTGTTGATATTTCTTTTGTGTATTGAACACATTGAACAAAATATGTTGATAACTGTTTTTATCATTAAATGCGTGTGAATGGAAAGTCTGAAAGAACCAGTAATAGAATTATTAAACGAACCCAATATTTATGAACACGATATAAAATTATATTGTGAGGTTTTATCTTTTCTACCATATTTTGAAAATGCTGTGGAAACTGATTATATTATTTATCATAATAACCATACTTTTGAATATACACCACAATTTTATTCGTTTATTAAGGCCTTGTTCGATTCCAAAATGGTTGAAAATCATGAAATTATGACTGGTTTTCTAAAAAAATATAATTCAAAAAATGCATATTCCCAATGGGTTAAGGATATGAATTATGTTTTAAGTGACGCAGACTTAATCCAAAAGTTAAATCTCTCATTTATACGCAAGGCTTTTTTTACTATTATAAAACTCGAAAAAATTATGCCTGGAAGTTGGGGAATTGATGTCGAAACTGGTAATTGGCTTAATTTACTTAAACTATTACGAAATATTATGCCCCAAGTTTATAAATGTAACAAAAGCACTATGAATTAAGAACGATGATTTGTCGTTTTTGTAAACCCAAACCTACATTTCCCCATCCTCATTTTCATCATTCATAGAACTTTTCCACACAAATATCCATTTTTATTTTGTATTCTCAAATATTAGTTATACCTTTGTAGAACAAAGCAACCGTTATTGTTATGAAAAAGCCATTTTTTAAAAGAATTTTGAGGAAACTCTCTCTCTCTGTAAACACTATGTTTTAAAACTAAGTACTTTAATGTTTTTAATGTTATGTTCGCTTATAGTTTTTGGGCAATCTTGGGACATTCACGGAAATAGTGATGTTGAGGAAGGGAAAAACAAATTAGGTTCTATTATTGATAAGAACGTTGTGTTTATTACAAACAATATTGAACGTATGAGATTAACTAATACAGGCTATTTTGGAATAAATACATCAAGTCCTACGACTTATTTAGACGTAAACGGACAAATCAGATTGCGATATAATGCAATTAATCATGGTGTTTTAACATCCGATGCTAACGGAAACGCAACATGGAGTTTGTTAAATCTTGATTTAAGTAATAATATTTTGAGCATCCTAAATCA
>JAQVOR010000173.1:2395-5686 GCA_028702535.1 Bacteroidales bacterium | reverse complement strand
GAATATAACTTAAGTAATACCGTTTGGAAAAAATGATTTATCTTTGCAATATATTACGGAACAAAAGGCATCTTAAACCTCACATTACCATGTATAAGATCCATTTTCCTCCGCATATAAAGTAGTTAGGCCACCATTAAAAAAAAAGAAAACATGAAAGCAATACTAACATTCGGCATACTTTTACTTATTTTTTCTTGCTCTCTTCCTAAAAAAACGGAAAAGCAAGTCAATGACCCTCCTTTTTACTCTAAAAATAAAAAATCTTCGTGTTTAGATTCATTGCTACTTGAAAAAAGTAATGAAATTACTGGCCCAATAAAAATGAAGCTATTCATCGAATCAATTGAGAGTTCAAAGCAAATATTTTCTTTTGATACGATTATTGAAATAAATTTAGATGTAGAATCTGAATTAATTATATTGGATGAGAAATGCGCTATGAAATTTTTCCACATCGAAATTACTGAATATGGAAATCTAATACACTTGGTTAGGTATGACTTTTTTTATAGGGAAAACGAAATTGATTGCTGGAATGTGGAAGTCTCAAGCGATTATGCTGAATTATTATATTCTAAACGTGAAGAGAATGATGTAAGCTATAGTCGTTTCAGTGCTAGGACTTCAAATCATAAAAATTATTTAATAGTAAAATACAACTTATATAGAGTACAATAACGTTGGCTAATAAACAGTAATATGAGCGGTGCACAGCACCCAGCGAGTATTAACTTTATTTCGGCTACGCTCAACACAATGCGTTGGATCGTCCTTCGTCCTCGGTTTCTGGTTGAACTACATCGACATTTGTGATTTGTGTTTTACGAGGGGTTTAAATACTTCTTCACAAAACACTTTTACAAATATTCCATTATTTTCATCAAATTTAGTTTGTCTTTTAATTTGCAGTTTGTATATTTACAAGAAATAGTTAACATTAAAAATGATATGGATATCATTATTGAAATTGAATTAGGTGAAGTAATAGCAAACAGAGAGTTGAATTATAAATCTACAAATGGAGAGCAAAGCCTGATTGTCAAATTAGGAAAGCCAAGACTTGATTCCAAACCTGGAGGAGATTGGGAATGTCCAATTCAAATAGGAGAAAAAATCAAATTAGGATATGGTGTGGACTCATACCAAGCTTTATTAATGGCTATTCAATTAGTTTCAATTGATTTGAAATATTTAAAAGACAAGCAAAAATTGAATCTTAATTGGTTGGGAATGGATGATTTAGGACTTAATCCAATCAGCGAATAAATAAAAATGCTAACTACTAAAACCTAAACTACATTAATTACGCAGTTTTGTCAGAATCGTAGTAATCATATAGCACAACTATTTCTCGACATAACACATTTACACATTTACAAATATTCTATTATGTTCCTGCAAATTGTTTTGTTCTTTAATTTGCAGTTTGTATATTTACAACAAATATGTAAATTAGCATTATAGCTAATTATATGTATTTTAATTTTATATTTGTTGGGGATTATAGGCAACATTGTGTGAGGTTATTTTTCATGAATTGGCTCTAGCTACAAGTGATAAAAGCCTATGTTACACAAAAACCAACACGCTATTTTGGAAACAACTTACTTAATTTTACACATAAATCTATAAAACATAAAAGCATGAGAACAAAACACACTATTTCATCATTTTTATTATCACTTGTCATTTTGTTATCAGTGGCGGCATGTAATCACGAAGAAAAAAAAGATGTATTACTATTTTCCGCTGAAATAAAAAACCCAACTGGGGATTCTATATTCATTGAAAATTTATCAAAAGGGGAAGTTGTAATTGCATTCCGGTTAAATAATGGAATATTATCAAAAGATTCAGTCGCTTTACCAATGGGGTACTACAGAATTAGTGATGGCAACGAAACTACCCTGTGTTTTCTTAAACCAGGTTTTGATCTTCATTTAAGCCTAAACACAAAGGAATTTGATGAAAGTATTAAATATTCTGGAATAGGTGGCTATGAAAATAATTATTTAGCTGCAAAATATTTATTAGAAGAAAGCTTCCAAGATGTAAATAATTATGGATATTACGCAAGTCTTGAGGAAACAGAGTTCTTGCTGTTTGCCGATTCTATTTACAATTTAAAACTTGAATTGTTTAATAAAAACAAAAGCAATTTTGACAAAGACTTCGGGAAACTGGAATTTGAAAATCTAAAAATACAATACTTAACAAAATTAGCAAATTATGAATCTATGCATAGTTTCATAACAGAAAACCAGGCCTTTAAGGTTTCAAACGACTTTCCAAATCCTTTCATAAATATTAATCTTGATGATGAGCAACTATTATTAGTTTCGGGCTATATTAACTTCATTAAAATGTATTTGCAACAAGAAACTATCGCTGAATTAGATAAAACTAATTCTACCTCATACTATAACACACTTATTGATTTATTAGATTTTCAGATTAAAAACACTAAAATAAAAGAAGAAATAGCATATTACATTGGACCTGCATCATTTAGCTATGCCGAAGACAAAGAATATTTTTATGGGAAACTAAAAGAAATAATTTCTAATCCCGAATATTTGAATCAAATTGAAGAAATTTACTCCAAAATTAAAAAAACAAAAAAGGGTGCTATTTCACCAACTTTTGAGCTATACGATATTGATAGCAATTTTGTCAAACTAGAAAATTTCAAAGGCAAACTTGTTTATATTGACATTTGGGCGACTTGGTGTTCTCCATGTATTAAAGAAATTCCATATTTAGATAAATTGCAAACTGAGTTCAAAGACAAGAACATTGTTTTTATTAGTATTTGCCAAAATGATGTTAAGGAAATCTGGGAAGCAGTAGTACTTTCAAATGAATTACAAGGGATTCATATATTTATACCAGAAATTGACAATAAGTTCCTATCTGATTATCTTGTTACTGGAATTCCAAGATTCATACTCATAGATGAAAAAGGTTTTATTATCGATTCAGAAGCTTTAAGACCTTCAAATCCAGCCCTCAAAGAACAGTTGGATGAGTTGCTTAATTGTTTGACAATCCCTTAGCCGCAATACGCTTTATATCTTCTCCAGCCTAAATCCCTCTCGACAAAACACTTTTTCAATTATTCCATTATTTCCCTTCAATTTATTTTGTTGTTTAATTTGCAGTTTGTACATTTGCAAAATATATAAATGAGCATTATCGGTAATTATATGTATTTTGATTTTATATTTATAAGGGGTTTTAGAGAATATTAGGATGGAGTTAGTGTACATATATTACCGTTACCGTCAA
>JAQVOR010000173.1:0-2295 GCA_028702535.1 Bacteroidales bacterium | reverse complement strand
TTTGTACATTTGCAAAATATATAAATGAGCATTATCGGTAATTATATGTATTTTGATTTTATATTTATAAGGGGTTTTAGAGAATATTAGGATGGAGTTAGTGTACATATATTACCGTTACCGTCAAGTTTAAAAGACATACTGCGAACATGAAATTAACTAAAAAGAAATAGAAGGAATTGCTGATAATCTGGATTGTGGAATGAGATGTTTTTACAATCTCAAGTCTGGTGAAATTAAGTTTTTACTCAATTTTGACAATTGGATTGGAGTTGACGAGGATTATTAGGAAGATGAATACAAGGAAATAGATGAAAACTTTGAGGATTATTTTGAATTCCAAGGATTTGACTCTGATGAATTTTTTCAGATAATGGCTGATTTTGCAGAGATCGTTGATGACTCAATATTGCAGAACAAACTAATAAACGCACTAAACAGGCCAAAACCATTTCAAAACTTTAAATGGCAGATTGATAATTCTGGAGAGTTCAGACAGCGTTGGTTTGATTTCAAAAACAGATGTTATATTAGTAGTATTAAAACGCAGATTGATTTATACTCAAAAAACTTCAATGAATAAAGTCGATTTAGAAAAAGAGGTAAAAAGACTAAATATTAAAATATCACAACCAATATAAAAACGAACCTAATGGTTTGCAATCATGGAATTATTTAAATTTTGGCAAACCTCAAATTGAGGCGTATAAAAAATAAAGTCGGTCGAAAGGGCCCTGTTAGTTATTTTATTTAACAAAAAAAACAGTTACATTTCTGTAACTGCTTGATTATCTTGCTCCCCCTCTTGGACTTGAACCAAGGACCCCCTGATTAACAGTCAGGTGCTCTAACCAACTGAGCTAAGGAGGAAAAGCGTTGCAAAACTAATAATGTTTTTTAACTTTGCAAAATAATTTTTCAAAATAATTTATTTATGGCAAAAATAATCGCAATGGGAAATGCACTAGTTGACATCATGACAATGCTTGATGATGACCAAGTGCTTAATAATCTGAATCTTCCGAAAGGAAGTATGCAACTAGTAGATGCAGAAACGAGCAAAAAAGTTCAAGAATTTACCGAGCATTTACCAAAAAGTTTAGCTAGTGGTGGTTCTGCTGCAAACTCAATCAGAAGTTTAGCAACATTAGGTACTAAAACAGGGTATCTAGGTAAAATAGGAAGGGATAAAATGGGCGAATTCTTTGCTAAAGATATGATACACACAGGGGTAACTCCAAAACTAATTAAAACAGACACTCCTACAGGTATTGCCGTAGCTTTAGTTAGCAAAGACTCTGAGAGAACATTTGCAACATATCTTGGAGCAGCTGCCGAATTAACACCCGAAGATATAACACCCGAAATATTTGAAGGTTTCGACATTTTGCATGTCGAAGGGTACCTCATATTTAATAATGAGCTAATCGAAAAAGCAATGCAAACTGCAAAAGAATGCGGACTTACAATTTCGTTAGACATGGCAAGCTACAATATTGTCGATGCTAACTTAGAGTTCCTAAAGTATTTAACAGAAAAATACGTTAATATTCTATTTGCAAACGAAGAAGAAGCAAAATCTTTTACTGGCAAAGCCCCCGAAGAGGCTCTCGAAATGATTGCAAAAATTTGTGATATTGCGATTGTAAAAGTTGGCAAAAATGGCTCATACATAAAAAAAGGAGACTTTAAACATGAGGAAGGTGTAATAAAAGTTAAGCCCATTGACTCGACAGGAGCAGGCGATAATTATGCTGCTGGTTTTTTATACGGAATAACAAACAACTGGGATTTAGCAAAATGTGCAAAAGCAGGAGCAATACTTGCAGGAAATGTTATTGAAGTTATTGGTGCAACAATGGACGAAAAACGTTGGGAAAACATTAAGCAAGAAATTGCAAAAATATAAAACCAAAAAAAAAATGTGGTTAAAACCACATTTTTTTTATCTATATCTATAAAAAACAGTATCTGAATTGAAATATTTGACAAACTCCGCACTCTTTAATCTTCACACTTCGACATTTCGACTTCGCCAACTTCGCTCAATGCATTGCGTTGCTCAGTGCTGGCAGGCTTACTGCATCGCAGTGCAGCGCTCTGAACTCTCATGGTTTTGGTTTGAGCAAATCTATCAGTAAAATAAGAACAGTATCACAGAATCACAGTATTTATTTAATCTCTCATTAAGTGTAATGGCCCTTGTATATCGTGTTCTTGGTCGTCCATACCTACTGCTTTTATGATAAAATAATATACACCAGGACTGGCTTTTGTTCCACCACTAAGTGTCCC